>JAZQHX010000092.1:0-2556 GCA_045540835.1 Acutalibacteraceae bacterium
GTACTTTCCGTCCAACCATTGTTTGTAAATACGGTCCTCAACGTCTTTAGGATCGTACTGTTTGGCTAATTCTTTCGCCATTTTTTTCACTCCATTTTTGGAAATTATTTCTTTAAATATTTTTTTATAAATTACATAATATATATTTGTCGGTCGAAGGAAAACAGTAGTTTTTCTAAAACAACCAAGCGTTTGCAACACCGACATTAAGACTGCTTGAAAAAAGATGAATAACATAATTTTTTTAAAGAATTACTGTTTTCCTCCGATTTTAAGCGGTCTTTTTATATTATATATAATAGGTGCATATTGTCAAGCTATATTTCAATAGCCGCCTGCTCTGCCGTTCCTGCAGGAAGCTTACTTCCCGCCGCAGGAAGATTGCGTGTTCTATAGCGGTGCTCGCTGTCAAGCGTGCCTTTTTGGTACAGCTCACAGGATAACAGTCTTTGTCCCTTTTTCTGGGTCATAACCGCAATACCGCCATTGTCCTTAGTAGTTTTTGAGGGAATAGCCGCAGTATTTACAATAAGCATTCTGCCGTTAGTGGATTTAAGCAAAAACTCGGTATCCTCTTTAATAAACACAATCGTATGAATCGGGAATTTTTCGCAATAAGCCTTTATAAGCTTTTTACGGTTAGTCTTGGTTTCATAGGATTTAAGCGGCACCTTAGCTATTCTGCCGTTATCAAATACAAATAGCATATAACCCGAATAATCGGTGGTTTCCACCATATAAATAGCACTCTCTGCCTCGTCAAACTCGAGCTTTGAGGGTATATAGTCTCCCAATACGCTCGCTTTTGAATCGGCAAACTCAATTGTTTTAGACTTATAAACCTGACATTTATTAGAGAAGAATAACAGCTCGGTAGCATTGTTAGACTCTATAATCTGGGTTATTTCGTCTCCCTCTTTAAGCTTCTGCTCACCGCTCATTCTAAGTGACTGCGGTGTGATTTTCTTAAAGTAGCCGTCCTTTGTGAAGAATAAGGTCACGGGCGAATCGTCAACAGGGATAACCTCGTTTTCAACCGATTCAGTCTCATAACTTATTATCTGGGTTTTACGCTCCTGACCATATTTTTCAACCACCTTTTCGAGCTCTTTAATAATGATTTTGAGTACCTTTGAACGGGATTTCAGTATCCCCTCCATTTCCTCAATTTCTTTTATAAGTGCCTCAATATCGGCGGTGCGCTTTAAAATATACTCACGGTTCAAATGGCGAAGCTTTATTTCAGCTACATATTCTGCCTGAATTTCGTCAATTCCGAAGCCGATCATAAGGTGGGGTACAACCAGCGCCCCCTCTTCGGTTTCACGCACGATTTTTATTGCCTTGTCAATATCTAAAAGTATCTTTTCAAGACCCTTTAAAAGATGCAATCTGTCCTTAGCCTTGGAAAGTTTATAATAAACACGACGCTTTACGCATTCTTCCCTGAATGCAACCCATTCGGAAATAATTTCCTTAACACCCATAACACGGGGTGAACCGGCTATCAGTATATTAAAATTGCAGGAAAAGCTATCCTCAAAAGGTGTCATTTTAATAACCTTTTTCATAAGCTTTTCGGGGTCTGCACCACGTTTTAAATCAATTGTAATTTTAAGACCGCCCAAATCGGTTTCGTCACGAATATCGTTAATTTCGGTAATCTTTTTAAGACGGACAAGTTCAATTACCTTTTCGATTATCGCTTCAGAAGTAGTGGTAGGCGGAATCTGGGTAATATCAATACAGTTATTGGCTTTATCGTAGGTGTAAACACCTCTTACCTTAAAGCCACCTCTGCCCGTTTCGTAAATCTTTTCAATCTGGGCTCTGTCATACAAAAGCTGACCGCCTATCGGGAAATCGGGAGCTAACAGAGTATCGGCAACGTTTATATCCTCATCCTTAATGTAAGCAATAGTAGTCTCACATACCTCTTTAAGGTTAAAAGGACAAATCGAGCTTGCCATACCTGCCGCAATACCGGTATTTGCGTTAACTAAAACTGACGGAAAGGTTACGGGAAACAGCACCGGCTCTTTCATTGTAGCGTCATAGTTATCAACAAAATCTACGGTATCTTTATCAATATCAGCGAATAACTCAGCCGCAATTGGGGCTAACTTTGCCTCGGTATAACGGGAAGCCGCATAAGCCATATCACGTGAATAGGCCTTACCGAACGAACCCTTTGATTTAACATAAGGGTGCAAAAGCGCCTCGTTACCCTCAGATAAACGCACCATTGTTTCGTAAATAGCGGCGTCACCGTGGGGGTTAAGCTGCATTGTACGACCGACAATATTAGCCGATTTTATTGTACCGCCGTTTAAAAGCCCCATATTATACATTGTGTAAAGGAGTTTTCTGTGGGAGGGCTTAAAACCGTCAATCTCGGGAATAGCACGTGAGACAATAACACTCATAGCATAAGGCATAAAGTTGGTTTCAAGCGCTTCTGTAATAGGTTGTTCAACCGTTAGTCCCGCTCCCGCAATATAGGCATTTATACTCGGCTTTTTGGGGGTATTTGTTTCTTTTTTCTTTCTTGGAGCC
>JAZQHX010000093.1:0-3242 GCA_045540835.1 Acutalibacteraceae bacterium
CCTATCAGCCTAAGAAATAATTTTTTTAGTATACCCATTAAAATTTTTGTGAATTGAGTATATATAATGAGTAAAAGATACAAAATATTGCTTTTTGATTTAGATGATACTCTGTTGGACTTTACCGGAGACGAAAAAAGAGCCATAACAAAGGTTCTGTCGGACCACGGTTTGCTTAGCGGAGAAGATGTAATTGAAACGTATTATACAATTGAAAATTGGCAAGTATTCGAGATGGGAAATATAACTGCAAAATCAGCCGTTACTACCAGATTCAAGCAATTGCTAAAGATTCTTGAAGTCGAGAATCCGCAGGCTTTAGCTGACGAATATTATGAGCTTATGCTTAACAGTCATAAGCTCATAAAGGGTGCTTTAAAGCTGTTGCATACCTTAAAAGAAGCAGGTTACCGACTTTACATTACAACAAACGGTTATCCTGAGTTTCAGCGCAAGCGCATTAAAGCAGCAAGAATCGAAGGCTTTTTTGACGGTATATTTATCTCGGAAGAAATTGATTTGCGTAAACCCACACCTGCTTTTTATAAGTATGTGTTTAACAGAATACCCGAAAGCAACCGCTCTAATGTTTTAATAATAGGGGACGCACAGACTTCGGATATTTTAGGTGGCATAAATGCAGGAATTGATACCTGCTGGTACAATCCACGGGGTGTAAAAGGGCGTCGTATACCTACATACGAAATTAAATACTTTGAAGAATTAGAAAAAATTATTTAAAAAAGTGTTGCATTTTTAGAATAAATGTGTTATTATAGCATTTGCGTGAGTTTAAGTACACAAAATGTTGGTACTAAGTGTTAGGAGGTGTCAAGATGCCGAATATTAAATCTGCTAAGAAGCGTGTATTGGTAAGCAAGGCTAATTACGAGCACAATAAGGCTTACCGTTCTGCTTTAAGAACTGCTATCAAGAAGGCTGATGCTGCTATTGATGCTAAGACCGATGATGCAGCTGTTGTTGTAAAGGCTGCTGTTAAGAAAATCGACCAGGCTGCCTCCAAGGGTATTCTTCACAAGAATAATGCCGCAAGAAAGAAGTCTGCTTTGGTTACACGTCTTAACAAGGCTTAATTTTAGTTTTTATCGAACTGCCTCATTTTTATGAGGCAGTTCTTTTTTTTACAAAAATAGGATAAAAAATAGTTGCTGAATACGGGATTATGTGGTATAATTTATTCTATGTAATTATGTCTTGTCAAAAGGGGTGGAATAATGCGGATTTTAGGTATCGACCCGGGGTATGCAATCGTCGGTTACGGTATTATCGATTATTCCTGCTGTAGATTTTCGGTAGTGTCTTACGGTGCTATTACAACCAAGGCAGGCGTCCCTTTTCCCGAAAGACTTAAATCAATTTATGATGATCTGAATTATTTAATTGAAAAGTACAAGCCTGACGATTTGGCAATTGAAAAACTGTATTTTAACACTAATACTACAACGGCTATTGATGTTGCTCAGGCAAGGGGAGTAATTGTTTTAGGTGCGCAAAACGGCGGACTTAATATCAATGAATATACACCTTTGCAGGTCAAGCAGTCTGTAACGGGCTACGGCAGAGCCGAAAAGCATCAGGTAATGGAAATGGTAAAAAATTTGTTGGCTTTAAATGCGGTTCCTAAGCCTGACGATACTGCCGATGCTTTGGCGTTAGCAGTATGCCATGCGCATTATTCGGGCTCGTCATTTTCAAAATTATGCAAGGAGTTAAATAAATGATAGCATCTTTAAGAGGAAATCTTTTATATTCCGACGAATCAAGTATAGTTGTTGAATGTTCGGGTGTAGGCATTAAGTGTACAGTAACTAAAAGTGTTTTATCACGCCTGCCCGAAAACGGCAAAGAAGTTTTTGTTCATACTCATCTGGTTGTTCGTGAGGACGCTATGGATCTTTACGGCTTTTCGGATTTAGAGGAGCTTTCCGCCTTCAAGCTTGTGACATCTGTAAACGGAGTTGGAGCTAAAATCGGCATTGCCTTGCTTGCACAGTTTACAGCAAAAAGTATGATGATTTATATTGCGTCCTCTGATGCAAAGGCTTTAACAGCCGCTTCTGGTGTAGGACTAAAGCTTGCGCAGAGAATTGTATTAGAATTAAAGGATAAGGTCGGCGCACTCGATATAAGTGATGGATTCAGCATTACAGCCGCTAAGAGAACAGAGACTATGCCGGCTGTAAGCGAAGCAATTGAGGCGCTGATTTCACTCGGTTATACTAAGGGTGAGGCTTCACTTGCCGTTAATAAAATTGAGGGTGACCTGCCGACGGGTGAACTTATTAAACAGGCATTAAAATCGCTTTCAAGGAGGTAGATTAGATGATAGAACAAGAAATGGATTTTGAAAATCGAATTGTTTCTCCTGACTATTCTCAGATAAATGATGATGCAGAGCTTTCTTTAAGACCGAAAAGACTTAGTGAATATATCGGTCAGGATAAGGTTAAGGAAAACTTGAAAATATATATAACTGCCGCTTGTCAGCGTAAGGAGTCTTTAGACCACGTTTTACTTTATGGTCCTCCCGGACTTGGTAAAACCACCCTTTCGGGCATTATTGCAAAGGAAATGGGTGTTAATTTACGTGTAACTTCGGGTCCTGCAATAGAAAAGCAGGGAGATTTGGTGGCAATACTTACCTCTTTGGAAGAGGGCGACGTATTGTTTATAGATGAGATACACCGCTTGTCACGTAATGTTGAGGAAATACTGTATCCCGCAATGGAGGATTTTTCACTTGATATTATAATTGGCAAAGGACCGTCTGCAAGGTCTATCAGAATAGATGTACCTCATTTTACACTTGTTGGTGCCACTACTCGTTCGGGACAGCTTACTGCACCTTTGCGTGACCGATTCGGTGTGCTTTTAAGACTTGAGCTTTACACCCCCGAACAGTTGGCGGAAATTGTTATCCGTTCGGCAGGCATTTTAGGTATTGAAATCGATCGTGACGGTGCATTGGAAATCGCCTCTCGCTCACGTGGTACACCGAGAATTGCAAACCGTCTTCTTAAGCGTGTAAGAGATATAGCGCAGGTAGAATACGGTGGAGTTATAAACGAAGAAACTGCACAAGCAGCATTGTCACGTTTTGAAATTGACGAATTGGGTCTTGATGATTTTGACCGTAAAATGCTGTCAACCATTATTTCGCATTACGGTGGTGGCCCCGTAGGACTTGATACCTTAGCCGCAGCAATCGGTGAAGAGGCAGT
>JAZQHX010000094.1:0-3888 GCA_045540835.1 Acutalibacteraceae bacterium
AAATACAGCAGAGGCGGTGTATAGAGTAAGGGAGAAAACAGCGGATTTTTTTGGCGCAAGCGGAGCCGAAAAGGTCTGCTTTACGCTTAACTGCACACACAGTTTAAACTGTGTATTAAAGGGCGTTTTAAGAAAAGGAGACCATATAATTGTATCCGATTTGGAGCATAATGCAGTTATGCGTCCGCTGAAAAAAGTAGGTGTCAGCTTCAGCAAGGCACAGGTATCTTTAACTGGTGGCAGTATTACCCTTTCTAACATAGAAAAGCTTATAAAACCGAATACAAAAATGATATTTTGTACAGGTGCTTCTAACGTGCTTGGAAAATTGCTGCCAATAAAGCAAATTGGAGCACTTTGCAGGAAAAAAGGGTTGTTGTTTGGCGTAGATGCCGCACAGACAGCGGGTGTAGTGCCAATAAATATGAGGGAAATGAATATAGATTACCTTTGCATAGCTCCGCATAAAGGCCTTTATGCTCCTATGGGTTTAGGAGTGCTGATTTGTGAAAAGGGTATTGAAAACACCATCTTAGAAGGTGGCACGGGAAGTAATTCCATTGAACTTTTTCAGCCCGAAATACTGCCCGAAAGACTTGAAAGCGGAACGATTAACGTACCGTCAATATTAGCTTTAGGCGCCGGAATTGATTATGTAAAAAACATAGGTTTGTCACGAATTTACAATGCCGAAATAGGACTTATAAAAAGTGCTTACTTCGGACTTAAAAATAACCCTGCAGTAAAGCTTTACACTAAAGACCCTACAAAGTACGGATATGCTCCCGTGTTGTCGTTTAATGTGAATGATTTCCCGTCCTCTTATGTAGCAGAAAAGCTCAATGAATACGGTATAGCTGTAAGAGGAGGACTGCATTGCGCACCCACAGCCCACGCCAAAATCGCCACCTTGCCGTCGGGTACGGTAAGGGTTTCGGTTGCGACATTTAATAATTCGAGCGAAATTGATAAATTTTTAAATGCAATAAGCCGTATTGCTATTAAAAAAGTTTAAAAAAGTTTAAAAAACCTATTGAATGAAAAGCGGTGATATGTTAATATATATTATATAAATCTATATTTTGGGTCAGTATAACATTATTGCACCTGAAAATTCAATATAAAGGACTGTTTAACCTTGAGTAATATATTAGACGGGATTTATTCCGTTTGGAATCAAATCGTATATGCAGTCTCCAGCATAAGAATTCCGCTTGACATAATTGATATTTTAGTTATTGCCTTTATTATTTATAAAGCAATCGGCTTTTTGCGTGAATCAAGAGCCGGTCAGCTTGTAAAAGGTATACTTATTTTGCTGTTTGTTTATGTTATTGCGGACTGGTGGGAGTTGGCTATTCTTAAATGGACTCTTTCTAATGTTATGGGTTCTGCAATTATTGCCGCAGCGGTAATATTTCAGCCTGAGCTCAGAAGGATTCTTGAAAAGGTGGGAAGAACCGATTTAAGAAGAGGAGTGCTTATTGACAGCGAAGAATCCGAGATTGCGAGATGTATCGATAAAATATGCCGTGCGGCAGGTAATATGCAGGAGAAAAAGATAGGAGCCCTTATTGTTTTTGAGCGCAAAACACAGTTGGGTGAGATTATAGATACCGGTACGGTTATTGATGCTGAGCCTTCGTTTTCGATTGTCAATAACATATTTTTCCCGAAATCTCCACTGCATGACGGTGCTATGATAGTACGTGACGGCAGGGTTTATGCGGCGGGTTGTATTTTACCCCTTACTCAGCGTGAGGACATAAGCCTGCAGTTAGGCACGAGACACAGAGCGGCTATTGGTATGACCGAAAATTCTGATGCGGTAGTGTTGGTTGTGTCCGAAGAAACGGGAATAATTTCCATTGTTTCAAATGGTGTTATAACAAGGAACTACAATTCGGCTTCTGCTTGTGCAGAGCTTAAGCGTATGATTTGTGATGACGAACAGCAGGAAAAAATCAGCGGATTTAAAGGTTTATTGCGTAAATTTATACCTATTCAGGCAAGCGGCGGAAAGGAAGAGAAAAAATAATGGATTTTATAAAAAACTTTTCCTTTAATAAACTGCTTAACAATAAGCGTTTTTCAATTCCGTTTTCAATACTTCTGGCGTTCATTTGCTGGGTAGTGCTTACAATAAATCAAAAGCCTACAATGGAACGTGTTTTTCCTGATATGACCGTAACGCTTGAGAATTTGAAGGCTTCCGAGAATGATGTAAAGATAGTTGGGGATATTTCCCAACAAAGATTTACTGTAAGGGTCAGAGGTTCTAATGCTAATGTCGGAGCACTTACTGCAAAAGACCTTGAATTGTTTGTCTCTGCAGCCCAGGTAGTAGAGCCGGGAAAATACGAGCTTGAGGTTAAGCCTAAAAACAGCAGTACGGATTATGAAATCATATCTATCACTCCGTCGGCTATGACCGTTAATTTCGATTATTTTGATACTAAGGAGTTTACAATTAACGCTTTGGCGGAGGGTGCTACTGCTACCGAAGGACTTATAACCGAGGGCGGAATAGTCAGCGGTACACAAAGCGATACCGTAACAATAAACGGCCCACGTTCTGTTATAAACAAAATCGAAACAGTAGCGGCGTTAGCTAAGGTTAATAAAACCTTAAGTGAAACCGAGACCTTTGATGCGGACATTATTTTATATGATGCTGACGGCAAGGTTATAGATGGCGAAGAAAGAGAATATCTTACCTTGCAGATTGCAGGTAAGGATATAAAGGAAGAGCAGGTTAAGGTAACCGTGCCAATTTCCAAGAAAAAGGTAGTGCCCGTAAAGGTTGCTTTTGCAAATCTGCCCGATAAATTTTTCGCAAAGAGCTTGTCTTGCTCAATCGATAATGCGTCGGTTACGGTAATAGGTGCTCCCGAAACGGTTGATAAGACCAAGGAAATCACCCTTTCACCGATTGATATAAGAAAGGTTAGCCCGTCTTCTGCCAGCTTTGACGTTGCACCAAAATTACCTGAGGGTGTGCGTCTGTTAGATAATATTGATCATTTTACTGTTAAGATAAATCTGAATAACTATGCTGAAAAGACGGTTACTGTTTCGAGTATTAAATACGTAAATCTTTCGTCTAAGCTTAGTACCGAGGGTGGAACTGCAATTAAAAACGTGAAGATTTGCGGTCCAAAGTCGGTTCTGGATAAGATAGATGAATCGAAAATTTATGCTCAAACCGATCTGTCGGGTAAAAAAGCAGGTGAGCATACCGTTGATGTTTCAATCAATTTTAGCGGTTATAGAAATGTATGGGCAATAGGTAATTACAAGACTATTGTAACGGTGAAATAAATTTAATTTTAATATACGGAGTGACCTTGTGTTGCTCCGTATATTTGAATCTTTTAATGTCATAAACTTATTATCCGAATATAATGTATCGGAGGGATTTTTATGACCGAAATATTATTGTGGATTATAATTGCTGTTTTTAGTCTTTTGGGTCTTTCGGAGCTTATACATATACTAAAACAACGACTTTTATCACCTAAAAAAAAGCCCGAGATGCGACTCGTTGTATACTTGGACGGTCAAACTCCAGATTTACAGCTTATAAGTGTAATAAATGAATTTGGCTGGAGTAGGGCAATGCGTAATGTAAAGCTAATCGGGGTTTATTCTGATATAACTGATGAAACACTTGAAAGCTGTATAAGAATATCACAAAGACATAGTATAGAGCTTTATCCGCTGGATATTGCAGAACAGATAAATTTACTGAGTTTAGTTTAGCCAAAGCATTTAAACTTGAATCAGCCTTAAAGGGCTGATTTTAGGCGTCTTTCGATTCATTCGCACACATAGGCGTTAGCCTTATGTGCTTGTCTTCACCAAAATCCACACAAAAATCAGCACCTT
>JAZQHX010000095.1:0-3698 GCA_045540835.1 Acutalibacteraceae bacterium
ACCACCGTGCATAACCTTAGCTCCTGCTCTTGCTAAAGCAACCGATTGGTTAAGTCCTTTTCCACCTGCGTTTATGCAGAGCACAACCGAGGCAATCGTGTCCGCCGGGCGGACAAAATCTTCAACCGAGTAAACATAGTCGATATTAAGAGAGCCTAAATTATATATTTTCATAGGTTGCCAAGCCTCCTTAATAAATCGTTAAATATTGCATCACGTTCAATGTTGTATACGTAGCCGAATAAGTGGCTGTCTTTCGGGTATTCGTATTTGCCGTCGTATGTTGGAAGTGGGGCAGGGCGTAGGTCATATTGCATATATTTGTCACCCTCGTCTGCGAGCCAATAAAGGGTTGTAATGTCCCAAATAACTCTGGTCCAGGGCATATCCTTAGCGTATCTTTCGGCAAGAAATATAGTAAGGTCGGATATATAGTCGCAAAATTCGTTTTTGCCTTTAAGCCACAACTCAATTTCGGGCTTGGAGAGACTTAATTTATCAACAACACCCTTGCAAGGAAGCTGTATTAGCGGTACACCGCAGGAAAACAGTACCCTTGCCGCCGCATAGTCCTGGCACATATTGTATTCTTTTGTATCGGGCATATGTTGAGCGTGACCGCCAAGCCATACAACAACGGTTTTTTCTTTCATTTCGGGGTTTAAAAGCAAAGCGTTTGCAACATTAGTAATGCAACCGATTGCTACAATATAAAGGGGATTTTCGGCTGTGTAACGGTTTGCAAGCTTTGCTATATATTCGGAGGAATCCGATTTTACTGTTGTCTTTTCGTCGGGGAGATATTCACAAGCACCTTTAAAAACCAATGAGGATAAATCCTCTCTTTTGAGCAATTTAAGCATTTTTAATATTTCGCTATAACTGTCAAGCATACTTTCCTTGATTCCTTTAGCCCGCCAACCGCTGAACATTGTAGCACCAAAGCCTACAACATTGAATTTTTCTGTATTTGAAAGCAGATACCCTATTGCATAAAGGTCATCAATCTCGGCGGCGGCATCGGTGTCCAAAAACACATCAATCCGTCCCTTTGGGCGTGATAAATTCTTTAAATATTGTTCTTTTGTCATTGTTAACACCTCATTTTATATTTTATGGCTTTTTGAAGTCCTTAAATATAACGTTTTGGCTCTGGTTTTATATTTATAAGCTCAACATAATGTTGCAAAGGGATAAAATGTATGATATATTGTTAATAAGGTGGTGAAATGATGAAGGATTTGGAATATTTATGTATCTGGATAGACGATTCGAGGAAAAAAATCATAAAACCCCATTCGCATCAATTTAATGAGCTTGTTTATTTTAAAAAGGGAAGTGCGGTTACAAATATCGGCAAAAATTCCTACAAGGTGGAGGAAGGAAATTTTACGGTAATTGAAAAAGAGGTAATTCATGACGAGGAACGCTTTGAGGACACCGAAACGGTATGTCTAATTTTTGCGGGCGACGAAGGCTTAAAGTCGGGAATTTATACCGACAGCTCGGGCGAAGTGCTGGATATTCTTATGTATATGATAAAGGAATACAATCTTAAAGCTTACGGTCAAAAGAAAATGATGAATTTAAAAATAAAGGAGCTACTTTTGCTTGTAAACCGAATGAGCCGTCAGGATAAAAGCTATTCCAAAAATTTCAGCTATGCCATAAATTATATAAATAATAATTATAAGGAAAAAATCGTTTTTACAAAGCTTGCAGAAAAGCTTAATTTAAGCTACGATTATTTTCAGCATAAATTCAAAAAGCTTACGGGCTGTTCACCGCAGAATTTTTTAGTAAATAAGCGGCTTGAGGAAGCCGAAAAAATGCTTAGAATCAAAGAATATAACTGTACCGAAATTGCATATCTTTGCGGATTTTCCAATTCGGCACAGTTTTCAATGCTGTTTAAAAAACGGTATAGCGTCACACCGAGAGAATACAGAAAAGGATTTTGATAAAATATGCTGTGGGTTTATCCTGATTATTATAACGAGTTTAAATGTATAAATAAAAAATGCAAGCATAACTGCTGTATAGGCTGGGAAATTGATATTGATGAGGATACCTTTGATTTTTATAAAAGTATAAAGGGTGAATTCGGTGAGCGACTAAGGCAGAATATAGATATTTCCGATACACCGCATTTTGTTTTGGGCGAAAAGGAACGCTGTCCTTTTTTGAATAAAGAGAATTTATGCGATATTATAATCACTTTGGGTGAAGATAATATTTGCGATATATGCAAAGAACACCCAAGATTTCATAATGAACTGCCTACACGCACCGAAAGCGGCTTAGGGCTGTGCTGTGAAGAAGCCGCAAGAATTATTTTAGGAAAAAAAGAAAAAGTCAAGCTGGTATTCAGCGGTGACGAAGCCGAAAAAGAAGAAATAATAGACTTAAGGGATAAGGTAATATCGGTATTACAAAACAGAAATAAACCGATAGATAAAAGAATAACCGAAATCTATGATTGTTTTGGGGCTACTAAAGTCAAGATTGATTTGAAAAAATGGGTGGATATATTCTTAAGTCTTGAAAGATTGGACGACGGATGGACGGAAATTCTGCTTATATTAAAGCAAAATATTGCCACGGCTGATTTTGACGGTTTTAAAGAGTATATGAAAAAGCGAGAAAGTGAATACGAGCAATTGCTGGTTTACATAATCTACCGACATTTTGCCAATTCGTTTGATATTAAAGAGGCATATCAAGTGGTTGCTTTTGCAGAGCTTGTTTACCGCTTGATTTTCAGTATAGGAGCTGTATTATTCACCTTAAACGGAGATTTTACCTTTAATGACCAGATAGAAACGGTTCGTATGTTTTCGTCAGAAATTGAGTATTCGGACGAAAATCTTAATATTATATTTGAGGAGCTTACAAATGAATAATTGTGTAAATCTTAGAAAAACAACCGCAAGAAATCCGGCAATGGATATTATCAGAACATTAGCTTTTTTTACTGTTGTGGGTGTTCATTTCTTTTTAAACTGCGGATATTATAGCCAACCGGTTGAAGGTGTGCGAATGTATGTAATGACCCTTGTTCGTACATTTCTTATGATATGCGTTCCGCTTTTTATGGTGTTGAGCGGATATTTAATGCGAAAAAAGACTGCAAATAAAGCCTATTTTTGCAAGATTTTCAAAACCCTTATAATATATTTTTTGGCATCGGTTTTTTGCGTATTGGCAAAAATATATCTGTTTGATATGGAGCTTGATATGCTTAAAATAGTAGAGGGATTTTTTGAATTTACCAATGCTCCGTATGCGTGGTATGTTGAAATGTACATAGGATTATTCCTGTTAGCGCCGTTTCTTAATCTTGCGTATAACGGACTTGAAACTAAGAGAAAAAAGCAGTTACTTATATTGGTTATGCTTTTCATAACCGCAGGTCCAAGTCTATTTAATATCTTTAAGCCTGATTTAAACTGGTTTTTAAATCCTACGACTTCTAATGATTATTTTCAGTTAGTTCCTGATTGGTGGACGAGGTTTTATCCGATAACATATTATTTTATCGGTTGTTATTTAAGTGAATACGGACTTAAAATCAGGCCATTTTACAATATATTAGCCATTATATTTGTCTTTTTTGTTTCGGGTAGCTTTTCGTTTTACCGTTCGTATGGTCTGCCTTTAGTTAAAGGAATCTGGGAAAATCACAATGGTATTGCAAC
>JAZQHX010000096.1:0-7111 GCA_045540835.1 Acutalibacteraceae bacterium
GTTGCCGGTTTAGCTTCTCTACGTAGCGCTGACGAGGTTGCTGCTGTACGTGGCAAGTCAGTTAAGGAAATTGTAGGTTAAGGAGGAGCAGCATTATGGCAACAAAAAAGACTGCTTGCCTTAAGGTAAAGCTCGTAAAAAGCACAATCGGTTCCAAAAAGGATCAGATAGCAACTGCCGAAGCTCTTGGTCTTCACAAGATTGGCGATGTTAAGGTTCAGCCTGACAACGCTCAGACCAGAGGTAAAATCAACAAGATAAGCCATCTCGTTGAGTTTGAAGAAGTAAAGGCTTAATTTGAGCCTTCAGAACTAACAGTTCTTAAAAGTGGCAATGCGGGAAGTATCCCGCGTATCAAGCAAGGAGGTGCGAACAATGAAAATGCATGAATTAGCTCCGGCTTTAGGCTCCACTAAGGAGGCTAAGCGCATAGGCAGAGGTCATGGTTCCGGTAACGGCAAGACTGCCGGTAAGGGACATAAGGGACAGAAAGCCCGTGCCGGTCACGGTATGAGACCCGGATTTGAAGGCGGTCAGATGCCTCTTCAGAGACGTGTTCCGAAGCGTGGCTTCAACAATATTTTCGCTGAAGAATGGTTGGCTATCAACGTATCTGCTCTTGAAGTGTTCGAGGATGGTACTGTTGTAGATGCTGCTGCTTTAGCAAACAAAGGAATAATTAAGAAGGCTAACCTTCCTGTTAAGGTTCTCGGAAACGGAAAGCTTACTAAGAAGTTAGAGGTTAAGCTCAACGCTTATTCTGCTTCCGCTACTGAAAAGATTACTGCTGCCGGCGGAAAGGCTGAGGTGATCTAATGTTAGAGACACTCCGTAACGCCTGGAAGGTAAAAGAAATCCGTAACAAGATTCTTTTCACAATCTTCATCATAATTATTTTCCGTATAGGTTCGGTTATCCCCGTTCCCTACATCAATGTAGAGGCATTACGTACAGCAAGTGAAGCTGCATCAGGCGGGGTAAATCAGTTCTTCAGTTATCTTTCAATTCTGACCGGTGGCGGTCTCGAATATGGCGCAATTTTCGCTATGTCGGTTACCCCATACATCAACTCTTCAATTATCGTACAGCTCTTGTGCGTAGCAATCCCTGCACTCGAAAGATTGCAGAAGGAAGGCGAAGAGGGTCAGAAGAAATTAGCACAGATTACACGTTACGCTACTGTAATTTTAGCACTTATCCAGGGTATCGCTTACTTCATTTACTTGAAGAACGGCGGCGGTCAGGTAAGCAGCTATCTTAGTGTAACCGGAACAGGCGCCACTTGGTTTGCAGGCTTCGTTATCGTGCTTGCATTCACAGCAGGTTCTGCACTTGTAATGTGGCTCGGCGAACAGATTGACGCTAAGGGTATCGGCAACGGTATTTCAATGCTTCTGTTTGCAGGTATTATTTCACGTGGTCCTCAGGCATTCGCTGTTCTTTGGGGTCACTGCACAGCAGGTAACTGGATCGAGGTTATAGCAATTATCCTTATCTTCTTGGTAGTTATTGCCTTCATAGTTTGGATGACTGCTGCCGAACGTAAGGTTCCCGTTCAGTATGCTAAGCGTGTTGTAGGTAACAAGATGTACGGTGGTCAGAGCACACATATTCCGATTAAGGTTAATATGTCAGGTGTAATGCCCGTAATCTTTGCTTCCTCAATCCTTATGCTACCTACCATGATCCTCGGATTCATGAGAGATACAACATCATCTTTCGCAAAGATATTGAATCTCTTCAGTGTTCAAGGTGTATTCTACGCAGTAGTTTACTTCTTCCTGATTATCGGATTTGCATACTTCTATGCAACAATCCAGTTCAATCCGGTTGAAATGGCTAACAACCTGCGTAAAAACGGTGGCGCTATCCCCGGTATTCGTCCCGGCAAGCCCACATCTGATTTTATATCCAAGATTTTGTCAAGAATAACGCTTATGGGTGCTTTGTTCCTCAGCGCTATCGCAATACTCCCGATCATTATAGGTAATGTTGGTAAGATTAACATTTCCTTGGGCGGTACTTCGGTACTGATTATGGTTGGTGTTGCACTTGACACAGTACGCAATCTCGAATCCCAGATGATGATGCGTCATTATAAGGGCTTTCTTGATTAAGGAGTAAATGTATGAAACTCATTCTTTTAGGAGCACCTGGTGCAGGTAAAGGCACTCAGGCAGAGGTTATCTCTGAGAAGTACAATATTCCTACCATTTCTACCGGCAACATTATCCGTGCTGCACTTAAAAACGGTACAGAAATGGGACTTAAAGCAAAATCATATATTGATGCAGGAAACCTTGTTCCCGATGATGTCGTAATCGGCATTATCAAAGAGCGTTTAGCCGAGGATGACTGCCGGAACGGCTACATCCTTGACGGTTTCCCCCGCACCATTCCCCAGGCTGAGGCTTTGGATACGCTGGGCTTTGAAATCGACGCTGCACTTTCAATCGAGGTTGCAGACGAAGAAATCGTAAAGCGTATGTCGGGCAGACGTGTTTGCCCCGAATGCGGAGCCAGCTTCCACACCGAGTATAAAAAGCCGAAGGTAGACGGCAAGTGCAATTTCTGCAATGCTGACCTTGTTATCCGTAAGGATGACGAGCCCGAGACTGTTTTAAACCGTCTTGGAGTTTACCATGAGCAGACCGAGCCTTTAAAGGCTTACTATGAAAAACTCGGTAAGCTTCTCGTAGTCGAAGGTCAGGAAGAGGTTAAGGACACAACCCGCCTCGTACTGGCTGCATTAGAGGGGTAAATTATGATAGTGCTTAAAACCAGCCGTGAGCTTAAAGTTATGCGAGAAGCTTGCAGAATATCGGCTGGAGCATTACAAACCATAGGCAATGCGGTAGAGCCGGGTGTTAGTACAGCCGAGCTTGACAAACTGGCAGAGGATTATATCCGAAGCCAAGGGGGAGAGCCCAACTTTAAAAATTATCAGGGCTATCCCGCAACCGCTTGTATATCTGTTAACAACGAGGTTATTCACGGCATTCCGTCTAAACAGCGCAAGCTCAAACAAGGTGATATAGTAAGTATCGACCTTGGCGCTAAGTTTCAGGGATACCACGGCGATAATGCTGCCACTTTCGCTTGCGGAGATGTAACACCCGAGGCGAAGCGGCTGATGGATACCACACGTGAGAGTCTTTACGAAGGCATAGCGGCGGCGGTATCGGGCGGCAGAATCGGTGATATTTCGAGTGCTGTTCAGAGGTATGTTGAGGCAAGAGGTTATTCGGTTGTCCGCAAGTTTGTAGGACACGGAATAGGAACCGAATTGCACGAAGCTCCGGAGGTTCCGAATTTTGGCACCGCCGGCAGAGGAATCCGACTCCTTCCGGGAATGACATTGGCTATAGAGCCGATGGTTAACGCAGGAAAAGCTGACGTTAAAATTTTACCGGACGGATGGACTGTTTTAACGACTGACGGTTCTTTATCAGCTCACTTTGAGCATACGATAGTTATTACTACCGACGGTCCTAAGATAATGACACTTGTATAGGTGACAGTATGATAGGACAGATAGTATGCTCACGTTCGGGCAGAGATAAAGGGTATTTTATGGTGATTGTATCAGAGGACGACCGTTACATTTACGTTTGTGACGGTAAGGAAAGACCGATAGAACGCCCGAAGCGAAAGAATGCAAAGCATTTGAGCTTTACAAATACCGTACTGAATGCGGACAGTTATAAAACCAATAAATCATTAAAAAAATCATTGGCAATTTATAGAGATTGCGATTTAAAGGAGGATTCATAATGTCTAAGGAAGACATGATAGAGCTTGAAGGCGTCGTTGTTGAGGCTATGCCTAACGCAATGTTTAAGGTTGAAATTCAGGGAGGACATCAGATTCTTGCCCACATTTCGGGAAAATTACGTATGAACTTCATTCGTATTCTGCCCGGAGATAAGGTAACGGTTGAAATGTCCCCGTATGACCTGACTAAGGGTCGCATTACTTGGCGTTCCAAGTAAATTCCCTAATTACAGTCAAAATTATAAGGAGGTAAAATCCTAATGAAAGTCAGACCTTCTGTTAAAAAGATTTGCGAAAAGTGCAAAATAATCAAGCGCAAGGGTAAAATCATGGTTATCTGTGAGAACCCCAAGCATAAACAGCGTCAGGGTTAATTGCATTTTGGCAATGGACGGGAAAATCCCGTCGGTCAAGAAAAAAATGGAGGTGCTTTGATAAATGGCACGTATTGCTGGTGTTGACCTTCCGAACGAGAAGCGAGTAGAAATCGGTCTCACTTATATATTCGGAATCGGTCTTACTACATCTAAAAAAATCCTTGCTGATACCGGTATTAACCCCGATACCAGAGTTAAGGACTTAACCGAAGATGATATTTCAAAGCTTCGTGAGTATATCGACCACAACCTTCAGGTTGAAGGTGACCGTCGCCGTACCATCGCATTTGATATCAAAAGACTTATCGAAATCGGAAGCTATAGAGGTCTTCGTCACAGAAAGAACCTTCCTGTAAGAGGTCAGCGTTCAAAGACTAACGCTCGTACACGTAAGGGTCCGAAGAAGACAATAGCTAACAAGAAGAAATAAGTAGGAGGAAGATAATATGGCTACTGCTAAAAAAGCGACTGCTACAAGACGCCGTCGTGAAAAGAAAAATATTGAACGTGGCGCTGCTCATATCCAGTCTACCTTCAACAATACAATCGTAACAATCACCGATACACAGGGTAACGCTCTTTCATGGGCATCTGCCGGTGAGTTAGGATTCAGAGGTTCCAGAAAATCTACTCCCTTCGCAGCACAGAACGCTGCTGAGACTGCAGCAAAGGCTGCTATGGAGCATGGTTTAAAGACCGTTGAAGTATATGTTAAGGGTCCGGGTGCCGGACGTGAAGCTGCAATCCGTGCATTGCAGACAGCTGGTCTCGAGGTTAGCATGATTAAAGACGTTACCCCGATTCCTCACAACGGTTGCCGTCCTCCTAAGAGAAGACGTGTATAATCGTTAATCGTCACAAAAAAACAATATTTGTAAAAATTGCAGTTAAAATTTTGGAGGTGCAATAGATGGCAAGATATACCGGTGCAGTTTGCAGACTTTGCCGCCGTGAGGGACAGAAGTTGTTCTTAAAGGGCGAGCGCTGCTATTCTGAGAAATGTTCCGTAGGTATCAGAGCTTATGCTCCCGGCCAGCACGGACAGGGTAGAAAGAAGTCATCCGAATACGGCTTGCAGCTTCGTGCTAAGCAGACCGCAAGACGTTTCTATGGCGTTCAGGAAAATCAGTTCCATCATTATTTTGAGATTGCTGAGAGAAAACAGGGTATCACCGGTGATAACCTTTTAAGAATTCTCGAAAGCCGTCTTGACAACGTTGTTTACAGAGTAGGCTTTGCTTCTTCTCGTGCAGAAGCAAGACAGCTCGTAGGTCACGGTCATTTTGAGGTTAACGGTAAGCGTGTAGACATCGCTTCCTATCTCCTCAAAGCAGGTGATGTTGTATCCATCTGCGAAAAGGCTCGTGGACTTGATAAGATCAAGGCTGTAGTTGAGGCTAACTCCGCTCGTCCCACTCCTCAGTGGATTGACGTTGACCGTGAGGCTCTCTCTGCAAAAGTTATTGCTTTACCTAACAGAGATCAGATTGATGCTCCTGTTGAAGAGCAGCTTATCGTCGAGTTCTACTCTAAGTAATAATTTTATTATTTACTTTTTGCCTGCCGTACAAGGCGTAATTTTAAAATTTATTTGTACGGAGAAACGGAGCTTTTAAATGATAGAAATTGAAAAGCCCAGAATTGAAACCGTTGAAATGACTGCTGACGGCACATACGGCAAGTTCGTTATGGAACCGTTAGAGCGTGGATATGCTACTACTCTCGGCAACAGTATGAGAAGAGTTTTACTCTCGATACTTCCCGGTGTTGCAGTTACCACAGTTCGTATTGACGGTGTTGTGCATGAGTTTTCTACTCTCCCGGGCGTTAAGGAAGATGTTACAGAAATCATTCTTAACATCAAGGGCTTGATTGCAAAGCTTCATGCAGATACGGCAAAGAAAATTTACATTGAGGCTGAAGGTCCCTGCGTGGTTACCGCTGCTTCAATCAAAGCCGATTCCGAGGTTGAAATTCTCAATCCCGATATGTACATTGCTACACTTGACGAGGGCGCTACCCTTAATATGGAGATGACTCTCGACCGTGGCAGAGGTTACGTACCGGCTGACCAGAATAAGCCTCAGCAGAATGTAATCGGCGTTATTCCCGTTGACTCTATCTACACACCTGTGCTTAAGGCAAACTTCAGTGTTGACAATACCCGTGTTGGTAACGTTACCGATAAGGATAAGCTTAATCTTGAAGTTTGGACCGATGGTTCACTTAAGGCTAACGAGGCTGTTTCCATGTCCGCAAAGGTTCTTATGGAGCACCTTGAACTCTTCCTTGATTTGGCAGAGGGCGTAAGCGAGACCGAAAGCATTATGGCTGATAAGGTTAACGACGAGACCTCTAAGGTTCTCGATCTTACTATCGACGAGCTTGACCTTTCTGTACGTAGCTTCAACTGCTTGAAGCGTGCAGGAATCAACACCGTTGAGGACCTCATCAACAAGTCCGAAGAGGATATGATGAAGGTTAGAAACTTAGGACGTAAATCTTTGGAAGAGGTTATTGCCAAGCTCAATTCCTTTGGCTTTACTCTTAAAAAGGACGACCAATAATATCACTATCTAAGGAGTGAATAGAAATGCCAGGTACCCGTAAACTCGGAAGAACCAGCGAACACAGAACCGCTATGCTCAGAGCAATGGTTACTTTTCTTCTCGAAAACGGCAAGATAGAGACCACTGTTACCCGTGCTAAAGAGGTAAGAGCTATGACGGAAAAGTATATTACACTCGCTAAGACAAATACTTTAGCCAGCAAGCGCCAGGCTTGGGCTTTCATCACTAAGGAAGATGTTGTAGCAAAGCTTTACAACGAAATTGCTCCTAAGTATATGGAAGTTAACGGCGGTTATTGCCGCATCACCAAGACAGGTCCCCGTCGTGGTGACGCAGCTGAGATGGCTATTATCGAGTTAATATAATTTTATTTAGTACTCACATTGGCAC
>JAZQHX010000097.1:0-31311 GCA_045540835.1 Acutalibacteraceae bacterium
ATAAGAAACCGTTGGCAGGAATTGTGGTATATTACACTTCCGGGTATGAAGCATATGCTTTTATTCTCGGCTGTAATGCAGATAGCCTCGGCTTTCTCAATAAGCAATATAATAACCCAATTGGCAGGTTATCCGACCGTAGGCTATGCGGCAGATACTATCGTTTCTTACCTTGTTGACGTAGGTACAGTAAAATACGAAATGGGCTATGCATCTGCTTTGTCTGTTGTGCTTTTCTTGCTTATGGTAGCAACACGCTGGATAACAAACAAATTGATTAACAAAACAGGAAGGTGAGAATATGAAAAAATTAAGAAAAATATTACACCTTTCAAGGGTAAATGAAGCTAAAAGATACACAAGAAGCAAGGTGGGAAATCTCTTTTATTTTGTTTTCCTTTTCGCATTCGGCTTGTTTTCGCTTCTTCCAATGATTTACTGCGTGGTAACTTCTTTTAAGCCGTTGGACGAATTGCTTGTATTCCCGCCTACACTCTTTACGGTAAAAAGACCGACAATAGCAAACTACACAGCATTGCCCGACCTTATTTCGAGCCTTTCTGTGCCGCTGTCCCGTTACGTATTCAACAGTATATTTATTGCGGTTGTCGGAACAGTGCTTTGTGTGCTTTTTTCGGCAATGGCGGCCTTTGTGCTTTCAAAGACCGATATAAAATTCAAAGCAGTTATATTTACGGTTATTCAGTTTGCGTTGTTGTTTAATACATATACATTGGCAATTCCGCAATACATAATTTACTCTACATTAGGTGCAATAAATACATACTTTGTTTATCTGCTTCCTACCTTGGCATCCTCAATGGGAGTATTCCTTATGAAGCAGTATATGGACGGATATGTTCCCGACGCTTTAATAGAAGCGGCTCACATAGACGGAGCAGACTGGTTCAGAATTTTCGGCAGAATAATACTGCCTATAATAAAGCCTTGTATTCTGACACTCACACTTTTCACATTCTTAGGACTTTGGAATGTAGGGTCAGCAGGAACAATATTCAGTGAGCAGTTAAAAACATTGCCTACTGTAATGTCCACAATAGCTACGGGCGGACTTGCACGTACAGGTAGCTCGATGGCAGTGTCTGTAATTATGATGATACCACCTATATTAGTTTACTTAATTTCTCAAAGCAGTATTAAGGAAACTATGGGTAGTGCAGGTATTAAGGGGTGATAGCTATGAAAAAAATTAAGTTTATAACCTCTGTAATTACAATATTGTTATTGTTTGCTATGTCTTTTAGTGTTTCTGCAGTTCAGCAGGAAACAGGTTCTGCACAGTCGGGCGAGGTACCTTACCAGAGCTACACCTATTGGGTAGATTATAACACAAGTGAAAAAACACCGGTTTATTCAAAACCAATGTATGAGGTTAAAAATATCGTTTCGGCTCAACTGCTCGGAGCAGACGAAAACAGCCGACTTAATGATGTAACAACCGATAAGTATGGAAATGTATATATACTTGACAGCGGAAATTCAAAAATATTTGTTTTAGATTCGAGCTATAATTTAACCCTTACATTGCAGAACATTAAGTATAAAGGAAGTCGTCTTGAATTTACCGATGCACAAGGAATTTTTGTAGATAAAAACGGTGTTATATATATAGCTGATACAGAAAACCAAAGGGTTGTATGTATGGATAAAAAAGGCAAAGTGAGTAAATTGTTGCTTCTGCCCGAATCCGAGCTTATACCCACAGAGTTTAAATACAGACCTGTAAAGGTTGCAGTTGACTCAAAGGGCTATACATATATTGCAAGTGACGGTAGCTACAACGGTGCCATTCTTTATTCACCCAAAATGGAGTTTTTAGGCTTTTTTGGTGCAAATACCGTTAAAGCTACGGCGAGTGATGTAATTAAAAAACTGTGGGACAGATTCACATCTAATGATATTAAGCGTGCGGCAGATGAAATTTCTCTCCCTTTTGCGTTTACCGATATTGTGGTAGGACCTGATGATTTCATATACACCACAACCGGTAAGGGTGGAAAATCACTTATTGAAACAGGACAAATCTGTGTTCTTAATCCCGGTGGTAAAGATGTACTCGGAAGTGGGGATAAAAACTTTGCAGACAGTAAGGTTGGTACATATCTGTTCGCAACACTTTCACAAAGCCTTAATAATATTGATGTCGATAAAGACGGTTTTGTTTATGTACTCGACACTACCTACGGCAGAATTTTCTGGTATGACAGCAAGAGTAATTTGTTTTCTGTGTTTGGCGGAAGTGCAGGTATCAGCGAACAAAAGGGTACTTTTTCACTTCCTTCGGCAATAGCGGTTAATAACAGCGATATTCTGGTAACAGATGCTAAAAAGAACACACTTACTGTTTTTGGAATGACTAAATTCGGTCAAAATGTTTCTGACGCACAGAAAATTACATTGTCGGGCGATTTTGCTTCATCTCTTGAAAACTGGGAAGCGGTTATAAGAGAGGATTCAAACTGTCAGTTAGCCTACAGAGGTATAGCCAAAGCTTACTATGATTTGGGCGATAATATTAAGGCAATGGAATATGCACGTCTTGGTGTTGACCGTGAAACCTATGCAAAAGCGTTTGGTTTAAGACGTACCGAGCTTATTGAGAATAATTTTTATCTTATAGTGTTTGCTTTAGTTATTTTAATAGCAGCAATTTCATTGCTCGTTTACTTAAAGCGTAAAAAGCAAATTGTTTTGATTAAAAACACAAAACTCAAAACCGCTCTTTCAAGTGTGGCGCATCCGGTTGAGGCGTTCAGACTCCTGAAAGAAAAGGGCGAAGGCTCTTTGATTATTGCAACCGTGTTACTGATATTGTTTTATGTGATTACGGTTCTTAACGATACCGCAGGCGGATTCGCCTTTACTGTTTTTGACAGCGAAAATTATAACGCAGTATATGTACTTTTAAGTACGGTTGGTTTGGTTTTACTCTGGTCGCTGTCAAACTGGCTTGTGTGTACACTGGCAAGCGGTATCGGAAAGTTAAGGGAAATATATATAGTTACTTGTTACAGCTTAATCCCGATAATCGCAGCTCGTTTGTGCAATCTTGTGTTAACACATATACTGGTTCCTGATGAAGGAGCATTCTTAGGAATTCTGCTTACAGCATGCACCATTTATGCATTGTTTATGCTGATAATCGGAATTATGCGGGTTCACGATTATGAGTTTGGAAAATTTGTCGGCACGGCGATTTTCAGTATAATCGGAATGATAATAATTGTTTTTCTGCTTTTCCTTGTGTTTATGCTTGTTCAGCAGGTACTCACTTGGTTAAGTACGATATTTATTGAAATAAGATATAGGTAAAGGGGGATATATAATGAAAAAAGTATTAAGACCACTTAGTATTCTTTTAAGCTTAGTAATTATAATATCCCTGTTTACCGGTTGTAGCGGTAGTGATAGCGCAAAGGCTTCTTTAATAAAGACAAAGCCTTATAAGGAGCTGAAGCAGGGCAGTGAAATGCCAAAGGAAGGAATTATAGCCGAGAATGACCGCTTTAAAATGAGCTGGAACAGCTTTTACAGTCAGGTGGTTATAACCGATAAGAAAAACGGTGCGGTTTACAGTACAATGCCGACAGAAGCAATGGAAGTCAAATACGATGCAGACGGCTTTGAAATTATGAATAATATTCAGATAGAATCTCCGCTCATTGTAAATTACTATAACCCCGAAACCCTTTCGGAGGAAAAGCTTTTTGCGGCATCGGATGCTATAAGAGACGGCAAAATTTTCTCAGAAAAAATTGAGAATGGTATTAAGATAACCTATGTCTTTTCTTTGCAGGAAATTTCTGTGCCGGTTGAATACCGATTAAAGAATGACTGCTTCGAGATATCGGTTGATCCAAAGGAAATTCACGATAACGGCGAATCATTTGTAACCGGTGTTGGAATTGCACCCTTCTTGTGTTCGCTTAGTAATGACAGCAAGGACAGTTACTTCCTTATTCCCGACGGTAGCGGTGCTGTTATCAATCCCCAGATTATTGACCATGTCGGACGTCAGGGCGGTAAAAGGGTTTACGGCGAAGATATTACCGTAAACGAGTTTACACTTACTTCTTACGAAGAAAAAATGAATATGCCCGTCTTCGGTCAGAAAAAAGGGGATAACGGCCTGCTGGCTATTATAACTTCATCTGCCGAAAGAGCATATATAAACTGGGATATAGGTTCAAATGCCAAAAAGTATTCAAGCATATATCCTTTCTTTAAAATCAGAGGCTATAACATTATAAAACGCCCTTCAGGATTTATGATGAGTTTAGCACAGATACCGATTTTTGATGATTATATTGTAGAAGAACCGTTTACGGTAGAGTATCGTACTTTGGATAAGGCAAATGCTTCATACAGCGGTATGGCAAGCGTTTACAGAGATTATCTTTTAAACAATAATCAGCTTAAAAAGCAAGAAGAGTCTGAAGTTTCGGGTGTTTTCAGACTGATTGGTGCTACCGAGCAAAAGACCTTCAACTTCGGAATTCCGTCAACCAAGTTAGCAAAGCTTACTACTATTAAGGATGCAAGGGAAATTGCCGATTATTTATCAAAAAATATTGACGGTGAAATTTTACTCGAACTTTTAGGGTTCGGTGAAAGCGGAATTGATGTAGGCAAGCTGGGCGGCGGATTTGAGATAGCAGGCGAGCTTGGAAGCAAAAAGGATATAAACAGTCTTAAAGCGTTTTGCAAAAACAATAAAATCAAACTGTTTATGGATTTTGATATTGTAGGATTCAGTGAAGGCGGAAACGGCTTCTCACCGTCAAATGATTCGGCAAGGTCGTATGACGGACAGACGGTATATCTTGGATTTTACAGTAATGTAAGCCGTGTTAATGAGGGAAAAGCAAAATACGTACTGCTTTCGAGAGATAAGCTGACTTCAGCCGCTATAAAAGCAGGCGAGACTGTAAAGGAATACGGTTTCGACGGTGTATCATTAAGCTCGGCGGCAAATGTTTCTTACTCCGACTACAGCACAAAGGGTTGCGGAGTTTCGGGACTTGTTTCTGAGTATGTTTCAAAGGCATACGATAAGCTTTCTAAAGATACAACGGTTATTTCAAACAATGCCAATGTTTATTCGGCAGGTCTTTCAAGCTTTATAACCGAAACACCTACCGTATCCTCACAGTATGATATAGCACTCTTGGATGTTCCGTTTTATCAGATGGTATTTAAGGGATATATCCCAATGAGTGGTATGTCGGTTAATCTTATGACAGATTATGACAATGCCGTTCTTAAATGTATCGAGGCAGGTATTGCACCGACCTTCACATTATCAAAAAATTATGATAACAGCCTGGCGCAAACCAAACATTCTGCTATTCCCGTTTCAAAGTTTGACGGATTAAAGGAAAGAATTGTTCAAACGGTTAAAGAAACTTCTGTCGTTACACAAAAGGTCAAAGGGGTAGGAATTAAGAATCATACCGTAGCAGAAAACGGACTCAGAATTACCGAGTTCCAAAACGGCGTTAAGATTGCGGTTAACTATACCACAGAGGATTTGACCGTAGGAGAAAATTGCGTTCCTGCAGGTAAATATATTGTATTGGAGGGATAAATATGAAGTCAAAAAGAAAACACAACAGCATTAAAGAGCTAAAAGCACGTTACGGACTAATGTTTATTTCTCCCTGGATTATCGGAATGATTCTGTTTTTTGTTTTCCCGATTTTCCATTCGATTTGGTTAAGCTTTTCTAACCTGACACTTGATGCTAATGGAATTGTAACCGAATTTGTCAAGGGTGCAAATTACCACAAAATTCTGGTAACCGACCCGAAGTATCTTAACAACGTTTTAGATGCAATCAAAGGTATGCTGATTTCGGTGCCTTTTATACTTGTTGTAAGTATGGTTTTAGCACTCTTTCTGAACGGTGAGTATAAAGGCAGAATCTTTTTCAGAGGACTTTATTTTATGCCGGTTATTATTGCTACCGGTGTTGTATTGCAGTTGTTTTTGACTGCCGCCTCCGGCAATGCTACCGAAGCTGCCGTATCGGATGCAGCAGGCTTTGATATGATTGATTTTAATGCTGTTTTAAGTGGGCTTAAGCTGCCGGCATCAATAGAAACATATCTGTCTACTGTGTTAGGTGACATATTTATGCTGGTCTGGCAAAGCGGTATACAAACGGTGCTTATAATAGCAGGACTTCAATCAATCCCCGAGCTACATTACGAGGTTGCTCGTGTAGAGGGTGCAAATGCCTGGGAGACCTTCTGGTTTGTAACCTTCCCACAGCTTATAAGAACTATGATTCTGGTAATTATATTTACTATTATTGAATACTGCTCGCTTAATACCAACACGATAATATCAACAGCGTATGCCAAGTTCAATGACCTTGAATACGGTGTGGGCTCAGCAATGCTTTGGTTCTACTATATGTTTGTTGCGGTCATTATGCTGGTAATATTCTTCCTGTATAATAAGCTGTTTGCTAAGAAATGGGGTGAGAGCGCATGATAAACTCACCTACAAGGCTAAAGAAAAAATCTGTATCAATATTGATAGCTGCCTTCAGATATTTAATGCTTACAGTAATCGGATATATCGTTCTGTATCCGTTGCTTTATATGATAAGCGGCTCTTTAAAAGAAATGAAGGCGCTTTTAGACGTAAGATACATCTGGATACCGAGATATATTTCGGTAGACACATTTAAGACAGCTTTTGAATACCTTGATTTTATTCCATCGCTTACAAAGACGCTTTCATTACAAATACTGTCAGCTTTGATTGAGATTTTTGTATGCTCGTTTATAGCTTACGGATTTGCAAGATTTGATTTTAAAATCAAAAAAATTGCAACAGTATTTTTAATGCTCTCCCTTATGGTACCGCTTCCGATGTATAGTCTTTCACTTTCGGTTAACTTCCGTCAGCTTGACTTTTTAGGCATACTCGGTCTGTTTGATAAGTTTACAGGTCTTGATTTAAGACTGAATCTGTTCGATACCAACTGGGTGTATTGGTTACCGTCTATTTTTGGTGTTGGAATACGTGCGGGTATGATGATTTACATCTATAT
This sequence comes from Acutalibacteraceae bacterium, assembly GCA_045540835.1. GTDB lineage: Bacteria > Bacillota > Clostridia > Oscillospirales > Acutalibacteraceae > UBA737. The sequence goes on from JAZQHX010000097.1 coordinate 7,085, forward strand.
TCAGTTCTTCAGGGGGTTGCCTGCTGAGCTTGAAGATGCCGCTTATGTTGACGGTGCAGGTCCTATACGTACATTTTTACAAATAGCTCTGCCGTCTTCAAGTGTAGTAATAGTTACGGTTACGGTATTATCTATTGTATGGCATTGGAACGAAAGCTATTTGGCTTCACTTTGCTTTACCAATGAAACAAAACCACTTTCGGTTATGTTGTCCTTAATTGAAATACCGCTCCATCAGGATGGTTTGTGGCTTGGCACACAGCCGATAGCAAACACCATAGTATTTGCTTCGTGTTTAGCGTTTATCATTATACCTCTCATACTCTATTTGATATTACAAAGAAAATTTGTTAAGAGCATTGACCGTGTCGGAATTACAGGTTAGTCCTCTTACACTAAATATTTAAAATAAAAAAAGGAGTAATAAAATTATGAAAAAACAGTTAGTCAGAATTATTTCCCTTGTTTTAAGTCTTGCAATGTTGTTAACATTTGCCGCTTGTGGCGACAAGGAAACTTCGTCCACTAAGACCGATCAGGCAGTTCTTGATTTTGAAGATGAGCAGGGCGAAGGCTTGAAAAAGGACGAATCACAGGAATCGGGCAATACATCAGGCACAACTATTTCGGGCAGCGGAACAACCGTAACCGATAAGGTTGAGTTTGACTCCAATGATCCTTTTGCAAACATTCCAAAAAGACTTCGTGGTTCAACAGTTACTTTTGCTTGCTGGGGCGATGAAGGTCATGATAAGTACCAGAAGGTTTATAAGGCATTTACCCAGAAAACCGGTATTAACGTAAAAATTCAAAACATAGACCAAAAAGGCTACGAATCAACCGTAATGCAACGTATTGCAGCAGGTAACGCACCTGATGTTCTGGTTGACTGCTATAACTTTGCAAATATGTTAGAGGTTTTACAGCCTGTTGAAAAGCTTGTTGATATTAAAGATAAGTTCTGGGATCAGGATATTATTAAAATTTCAACCGTAAACGGTCATACTTACGGATTAAGCTCGCTTAAGAGCAACTGGAGCGGTCATAAATTTATTGTTTACAACAAGAAATTATTTGAAGCTAACTCGATTATGTCTCCCGGTGACTATTATAAGCGTGGTCAGTGGAGTTATGAAAGTGCGCTTAAATGTATGCGTGATATAACAAAAATAAGCGGTAACTACGGCGGTCTTATTTCTCCCTTCCTTATGTCAGCATCTTTAGGTACACCGGTTGTTTCTTATGACCCTGCTAAGCAGAAGTTTGTAAATAATATCAAATCCTCTAATGTTCTTGCTGCTTACCAGTATTATGCAACAATTAAAGAGGAACATATTTGGGAAACAGGTATGTGGTACAACCACTTTAATAACGGAAACGTAGGACTTTACGATTCGGATGTTTGGTCAATTAAGTTTAACGGTCGTTTTGCAAAGTTTGACGATAATTCTTTAGCAGCCGTTCCTATGCCTACATCTTACCAAGGTAAGAAGGCTAAGCAGGTTGGTGTTTACCGTGCATACTGTATCGCAAAAAATGCTAAGAACCCCGAAGGTGGCGCATACTTCTTAAGATGGTTCCTTGACTATCAGAACTACAAGGATGCAGGTGTAAGCGTTTACAAAAACGAGAAGTTGGAAGACTTCTACTATAACACATATATCCCGCTTATTGAAAAAGAGGGTATAAACTACAGCTTCTATGAAACAGCAATGGCTTATATGGGTCAGGATGTTAACACCTATATCCAGGCTGACGAAAGCGGAAAAGCACAGATAAACGGTCTTTTAAGCTCAAAGAGCAACGAGGTTGACGCTGCTGTTAAGGCATTGAACGAAAAGATTAAAAAGCGCTGATTTTATAAGCAATTCCTATGCGGTGTTTTCACTGCATAGGAAACAAAATAATTAAAGGAGGAATGGGCGAATTGAGGAAAGTTTTGGCTTCTTTTTTGGCAATCATAATTGGCTTGTCGGTAATGTTTTCCGTACCATCAATGTTCTCAAATGCATTTGCCGGAGCATTGGTAATTAAGAACACCTATGATGAAAGCGGTTATGTAAACAAGGACACAAATTTTGATACCAAAAGTACCCTTCCGATAGTTAAGGTTGTAGCCGAGGGCAGAACAGGCAACGCCTTACAGTTTATGCGGGTTTACGGTTCAGGACGTTGTAGTACATTACCGTATACCAATATATACGATTCAAATAAATCGGACTATAGCTTTTTTAAGCCTACGGTTGGAGATACATACAGTTTAACCCTTTGGTATAATCCGAAATTCAATACCAGAGATACTGCACTCGAGTTATATGGAGTGAAAAATGAAGATTTAAGCGACGGCGTTAAACTTGCCTCGATATGCGAAATACCAAAAAACCTGTCTAAAGAGTGGCGCAAAGTATCTTTAATTTTCACAGTCAATGAAGAATTTAATTCTTTAGCCATTGCTCATAATTCTTTCAGAACAGATAAGGGTGCAGATCAGTACTACACACTTTTAGATGATGTCGAGCTTGTAAAAATTCCTGCTGGGGACACGACACTTACCATTCACCATGATGTTGACGGTACAACTGAGCAAATAACAGTACCTAATAAAGCTTTTGTAAACGAAATTTCAACAGCTAAGCGTGTAGACGGCAAAAGGGTAGAGGGATTTTATACCGACGATACCTATACCACCCCTGCCGACGGTATGGCTTTCAGCAACACCGAATTGTGGGCAAAATGGGTAGACGCTCCGTCAAAGGTTGAAAACACCTATGAAGAAGCAGGGCTTACTAAGGGTAAGCTAAAAGGAAACAATATTTTCCATTTTGGCACAAAATCGGCAGCCAGTCCTAACACTACTAAAGTAGTTCAGTTTTATCCTATTGCAGGTAAGACATATATTTCCGACGGCAATTTCACCTATGTGGAAATATATGACCCGAATTCCGGTTTTGACAGCTTTATAACCGAACCTGATGCCGATTATAAAATCAACTTTGATTTTAAGGCAAAAGCCGGTACATACGCTGATATTAGTTTTAATATCCGTGAGGTTGTAAACGGCAAAGTCGGAAATGTAATCGGAACTGCTGCTAAGATTGCCAAGGGCGATGCGGCTTACAAGGATTATACCTGGGGCAAAGCGGAAGTTGTAGTAGCTGTAACAAAGCCGAATACGGCACTTGCAATTTCGATAGAATCTACTACAAACGATATAACAAAGTTATATCCTTATCTTGACAATATAGTAGCAGAAAAGGTTGCAGACGGTGATACAACTCTTACTATTCACCATGATGTTGACGGTACAACTGAGCAGATAACCGTATCTAATAAAGCCTTTGTAGGTGAAATTGCAACAGCTAAGCGTGTAGACGGTAAAAGAGTAGAAGGCTTTTATACCGACGATACTTATACTACATTAGCCGATGGAATTGCATTCCGTAAAACCGAATTATGGGCAAAATGGGTAGATGTTCCGTCAAAGGTTGAAAACACCTATGATGAAACAGGGCTTAGTAAAGGTTTACTGAAAGGAAACAATATTTTCCATTTTGGTACAAAAACTGCAGCTACGCCTAATACTACTAAAGTAGTTCAGTTTTATCCCATTACGGGTCAGGTTGAGATTGCCAAGGGCAATTATACCTATGTGGAAATATATGACCCGAATTCCAATTTTGACGGCTTTATAACTGAACCTGATGCCGATTATAAAATCAATTTTGATTTTAAGGTAAAATCCGGTACATACGGTGATATTAGTTTTAATATCCATGAGGTTGTAAACGGTAAGTTTGGTAAGGTAATCGGAACAGCGGCTGTGGTCGTTAAGGGTGACGAGGCTTATAGCGATTATACCTGGGGCAAAGCAGAGACTGTAATTGCCGTAACAAAGCCGAATACTGTCCTTGCAATTTCAATAGAAACTTCTATAAACAATAACGGTGAGATGTATCCTTATCTTGACAATATAGCAGTAGAAAAGATTGCAGACAGAAAGACAACCCAAATAACCGTTAATAATTATAAAAATGACGGTCAGGCTAAGAAAGTTAAGATTTCTGAAAATGCATTATTCACCCAAATCGAGCTTGATGATATAAGCGGTATGAACTTTATGGGATTATATACCGATAAGGATTACAAAAATGCCGCAAAAGGCAAGATTGGTGCCTGTACTGCCGTATGGGCAAAATGGCGTGGAGAAAATGTTTTTGATAACACATACGAAGAAGCAGGTATCACAAAAGAAAAGCTTAAGGGAAAAGATATTACCTTCTTAGGCACACGTGAGTCGTCGGGACACGGCGGTAAGGTGCTTCAGTTTAATAAAATTGCCGGACAGAATTCAATTTCCGAGAATGCTCAGAATATTACCAGAGTAGAAATATACAATCCGGATTCATCGGAGTTTGAAAGCTTTATTCCAGAGGTTAATTCCACCTATTTAATAACTTTTGATTATAAGCAGAAATGCACCAAAAGTGATATAAGGTTTAATATCCGTGAGGTTATCGGTGGCAATGTAGGTGAAATTCTCTCGAATGCGGCTGTGATTAAAGGAAACGATCCGAAGTTTACAACAGCCGTATGGGCAAAGGGAGAAGCTATAGTAACCGTAACAAAGCCTGATACTGCTCTTGCAATAACAATTGAGTATACAGGCGCTTCTGACGGTGCGTTATGGCCTTATCTTGATAGTGTTTCAATTGAAAAGATACCCTCCCCCACAGATAAAAAGGAAATAGTTATTCATAAATATGACGGAGCAAATGATAAAAAGGTAGAAATACCTAATGCTACACTGTTTTCAAGTATTGAAATACCTTCTGTACACGGTAAAAAATATGAAGGACTATATTTCGATAAGGATTGTACAGTACCTGTAGAGGGTGCAATCTACCGTTATAATGAGGTTTGGGCAAAGTGGCGTACCGCTACAGATGCAGATAAGATAGTAAACAACTATGACGATAAGGGTGTTTACTATAAAGAAGAACCCGAAGACAGATTTAAAGAAAATTTCGAGTTAACCGAAGCCGAAGCGAAAAAGGCAAATAATTATATTACAAGATATAGTGACAGCGGATTTAAAAATGCTATTGATTCGGATTTTACCTATCAGAATTTCGCTATCGGTAGTATTACTGACGGCAGAAAAGGAAAGGCAATTCAGCTTAACAGCGCTTCCGTTGCTTCTACTACAAATCCGCCGCTTGTTAAGATTTATGACAATCGTGACGGTAATAAGAGAATTTATAAACCAAGACCGAATACCCTTTACAAGATTGAATTTTATGTAAAATCTACCCAGTTACTTGATAAAGATATACATATAGCCGTAAAGGGTTACAGCGATAAGGCAAATGAATTCGGTGCAGGTAATTTCTTAAAGTATTGCTTCACCGTAAAGGACGGTACCGTAGTCAAGGAGTGGGTAAAGGTTAAAACATACTTTACTGTTCCTGATGCCGAGTTTGATTTCTTAGGTATTTCGCTCATGGCTTCCGGTACAGCCGTTATAAACGGTAAAAATGTTGAAACCGATACATACAATGTTCAGGTCAGCATTGACGATCTTTCTGTTACCGAAGTATTTGACACTTATTGTTTAACAGCACAGCCTAATAACGGTGATAAATCCTTTAAAGTACCGTTTGTTGCAGGCGAGCTGCTTGACACTATCCCGTCGGTTAAAAGAAATGGTTATGTGTTTGCAGGTTGGTTTACAGACGCTACATTAAAGACACCGTTCACCTACGGAAAAATGCCTGCCGGAAATGTTAATATTTACGGCAAATGGGAAGAAATTGCCGACGTGGCATATAACTACAGCACAGGCTTTGAAAAGGGTGATTTCACTGTAAGCTATCCCTATAAAAATACCGATAGTAAAAAGCTTTATTCAAACAATATGTCATCTGCGGTTAATGTTGTTACAGATCCCGATGATGTGCATGATGAGGGAATGAAGTATTTGCACTTTGAAATAGATCCTGCTTCAAGCAGACAGACTATGGATATGGCTGCGGTTGCGTTACTTAATCCTGACGGAACGGCTTTTCAGGTAGTAAAGGGAACACGCTATGCTATTGATTTCTCTCTGCGTTGTGACACAGACTGTTATATAGTGCCGGTGGTCTCTGACCAGACTCCAACTGGTAGGCTAAACCTTTCAAATTCTACCGAGATTAACAGAACCTGGTTCAGACCGTACTGGTATCACAACAAAGGCGAATGGGGCACAATGAAAAATGTCTTTATCCCAAACATTTCAGGTAAGGTTTACTTGCTTGTATATTACGGATCTGCCTCTGTTGATATTGATAATATTAAGATAAATTGTGCAACCAATAAGGAAGTTGTTCAGGTTAAGTTCTATAACGAAGAAGGTACAGGTGTTAAAAGGACGGTTACCGGCAGAGTAGGCGATTGGATGTTCCCGCCCGTACCTGCTGCTAAGGAAGGCTATGTATTTGACGGCTGGTTTGACGCATTGGATGAAACCGGAAAGGTTTATGCAAAATCCGTGTTACCTGATGATGATATGAAGCTTTATCCGAGATACCGAAAAGCGACACCTGCAGGTGATAATCCGTCTACGGTCAAGGAAAAAGGTATTAAAATTGACTTTGAGGGCGACAAGGCAAGACAGCTTGCGTTTTATCAAAGCAATAACGATTGTTGGATAAATAACAACGATGCCCTTTTCGTAGTAAATGATCCCAAAGGTGCACATAGCGGAAGTAACTACTTTAAGTTTAACAATGCAGGCCAGTGGACCGCAAGCTTATACAGACGATTCAGATTCTATAATGATAATACTTCTGATAATCGTGTTTACTTGGAGCCGCTTTCGGTTTATAAGATTGGTTTCTGGATGAAGGTTGACAGAACATGGTCAGCAAGTCTGCGTATTGCGGCGTTTGATACGACAGATGCAATGAATGTAGTAAGCAATCAGCAGATTGTGGCCATTACAGAGGTTGAAACCGAAGAAGATTACGGCAAGTGGATTTATTATGAGGGTGAATTAACCACCGGTTCAGAAATATGTACAGCGGGAATTATGATTTCGGGTGGATTTTTAACTGCCTCCATTGATGATATAACTGTTCGTAAAATGAAGAAAATGGTAGTCTCCTTTGATTCACTCGGCGGTACACCTGTAGGAAATCTTGAAACCTTTGAAAATCAATGCGTAGTAGCTCCGATTGAACCTGAAAGGGAAGGATATTATTTCGGCGGTTGGTATACTGAAAAGGGACTTAAAAATCTTTTTGACTTTAACAATACACCGATTACAAAGAATATCACCCTGTACGCAAAGTGGATAGAGATTACGTATAAGGAAGTAACTACATACGAGATAGAGGAAATTATAAATCCTTTACCTATAGAGAATCCCGAGCTTGATGATCAGTTAAAGACATCGGTTGCTGAAAATGATGTTGTAAAAATAACTTCACCTTCAACGTCATCCTCACCGATTATCTGGATTATATCAGGCGTGGCGGCACTGATTATTATTGCAGGTGGCATACTTACCTTTATCCTTATTAAAAGGCATAAGAAAAAGAGATAGGAGGGGAAATTATATATGAAAAGAATAATTGCAGTTTTACTTTCGGTAATAATGCTGTTTTTGACGTCTTGTTCATCTGAAACCGTAAGTAAAAAAGAAAGCGAACAATACGTAATTGCCCTTAATCCTTCTATTATGTTTGAGGACGGTCAGGTCAACAGTCTGCGTAATACGGTAGCTTCGGCTATTCAAAATGATATAAAAGGGAAAAACACTTCACTTTACGATAATTCAAATTGGAAGTGGGTAACCCGTGAAAATGATAACGAAAACAATTGGTATATAAGGCAGACAACCGGCCTTTCTACTTGGTCGAGCGCTTTTAATACCACCGCAGCTTCGGCTCCGTATTCTTATCTGTTTGGAAATAACAGTTTGAATTCGCTTGGTGTTTATGATGTAGAAAAAATGAAAATTGTATCACCCGACGGTGCAGAGCTTAACAAAAGCGGAGTAATTTTTTCCTTTACCGGCACTAGTGAAGAGGGGCTTTGCTACACGGCGGATAGCGACTGCTTTATTGAGTTTGCCGACCGTGACGAGGGAACTGTTTCGGTTGTAGGAAGCATTGCAGGAATGAATGCTTCCTACCTGAATAACAAGTTGACCCAAAAGCATATTCTGCTAAGAATTTATAAAAATAACCGTATTTACTGGCAGGAAATTTTAGCGGCTGATTCACTTTCGGTTAAATTCCCGAACTTTACAAATCTGTCTCTCAAAGCGGGAGATTCTGTAATGATTACCGCTAAGGCTGTGGAGACGGTTGATGGGATTGTAAAGGGCAACTGTGATATTGAACAAAAGTTTGAAACTATCACTTTAAAGCATCCTACTACCGAAAAAGTGCAGGTCGAGCTTCAGGAAGGAAATCCGAACGAGATTCCGATTGTTAAGGATAGTATGAGTAACTTCAAATTCATCTATCCTGCAAAGGTAGATGAAAATACCAAAATACATCTTAATAATCTCGTAAAGTATATGGAAAACAATCTTGCTATTTATCCTGAGCTTATAAGTGATGATGAAGCAGAGCTTTATGATAGCGAGAACTATATACTTGTAGGCGAAACTAAGTTTGAAGCGTCCAAAAAAGCAATAGCTGAAATTAAGAATACAAGAAAAACGAATGCGGGCGATTTTATTATCAGACAGCAGGATAATACCGTAATTCTTGCCGCTCTTAACAGTTATTCAATTAAGTATGCAATAGATTTCTTTAAGGATAATTATTGCAAGGACAAAAAGGCTGTTATAAAGAAGGGCCTTAATTATGTTTCGAGCAAGTTTAATGCTATAAAGAATGTTAAACTCGGAGGCGTTTCAATAACCGACTATACTATTGTGATTTCTAAGTACAGTTCGTTTATGGAAACTTCTGCTGCAGATTATCTTGTTGATAATATCGTAAAACTGACAGGTGTAATTATTCCGATTAAAAACGATAAGTCTGCAAAGACAAAAAATGAAATCTTAATAGGTCACACAAATCGCACAACTGCAAAATACAGTGTTTTGGCTGATAATAAGTATGGCGAGGAGTTTGTAATTAAGGTTGCTAAAGGAAAAACCTCGGTACTTAGCAGAAGTAACTCGGCAGTAAACGCAGGTGTTATTAAGCTTGTTAAAAAGCTTAAAGGCGGAAATGTCAATAAAGGCAGTTATAAGGGAACTTATGACGGCACATATTCATTGACAAACGGATATAAGCTTTCCTGGTCCGAGGATTTTTACGGCGATAAGCTAAGCAAAACCTGGACAAAGAAGGGTGCAGGCGGTTATGAAACTACCCGAGGCGGTACAACCTACTCCGATATGGCAAATGCGTCGGTAAAAAACGGTGCGTATGTTGCTAAGGTTGAGCTTAAAGGTAATGACAGCTACGGTGTTGATATAACGGCTGCTGGTTCAAAGCCGATGTACTTTAAATACGGCTTTATTGAAGGCAGAGTTAAGATGTCCGAAATCGTAGGTTATCTTTCCGGTCTTTGGGTTGTTACCTATACCGGTGGCGGCTCGGGTACGGGCGAATTTGATATTTACGAAAATGCAGGTAAAACAAATGAGTTCAAGCCCAATCTTCATATCTGGGGTACAGAGCATAAGGAACTTTTGCAGAATGAAGCCAACAGAAGGGAAGGTACAGCGCCAAAGGTTACAAGTGACGAAACCTTCGGTGATAATTACCACCATTTCGGTATGGAGTGGACTGATGATTCTATAAGCTTCTATATCGACGGAAGACGCTATTATACCTTCGATTGTACAACTTCGGATGCATACGATATATTCGATCAATATGCAACAGTAGTTTACGGTGCGTTCTCTGACCGTGGATATACAAATCTTCCCGTCCCCGATAATCATAAAACCTCCTATAACTATGTTGACTGGATAAGAATTTGGCAGAAGGACGAAGAAGGCTACGGAATCAAAATTAAGTAATTGATATTTAAAAACGGTGATGTGCTAAAAACACTTCAGCACATCACCTAAGCTGAAAATTATATTAGTCAAAGTTTAAAGTGTTTCAGAATGAAAGGGAGTGTTAAAAAGCAGTTAAATTTTTCCACAGGGCAAAATTTAAAATAAGATATGCGCTTGGTATATCGGAAAGAAAGGTGCAAAAAATGAAAAGAATTTGTTCTCTTTTACTATCAGTTGTAATACTTGCAACTATGGTATTGTCTCCTACGGCAGGAATTTTTGCCTCTGCCGAAGAATCGGCTACAATGGGCAATGTTGTAATTGAAAACACATTTGACGAGGCAGACTGGAATCCTTTATCTAATTCAAATTTGGTTAAGCAAGAGAAAGACGGTTCTAACGGAAATGCGCTTCAATACAACAATATAACAAGTAGTTCCGCTACAACCGGTAATGCTATCCGTCATTACAAAATTTTCAATCCCGAAAAGGTTGACGGTGGTTATCTTGATTTCAAACCGTCAGCTAATACTACATATAAGCTGACATTCCGTTATCGTACAAGAAGCCTTACATCTAATAATATATTTATAAGTGTAAGAGGCGTTAAGGACGGTACGGTAGGCGACGCATTATGCAGAGCCGTAACCATTAAAAAGTCATTGAAATTAACAACAAATGACGATTACAAATGGGATACAGCAGTAGCTTACTTTAAAACTCCTGAGACTGCCTTGCAGGCATTGGCAATTTCTGTAGAGTGGAACGGCGCTGCGGACAGTACCGGTGCTTTTAACGTTGCTCTTGATGACGTGAAGCTTGAAACTGCTCCTGCAAACTTTGTATTGGCTAATACCTTTGAAGAAGACGATGTTAATGTTGATACAATAAACTTAGGAACTGATACTACGATTTACAAGAATAGTAGTATAGATTTAACTCAGAGCCTTTATAATAATACCACTACACCAAATGCCAGCACATTAAGAACAAACAGTACCTTAGGATTCAGAGCAACAAGAAAGAATACCGAAGATGATAAAGTTCATTTTGAAATTTATGATTATGCTAAGGGCAAGGACGATACAGGCAAGCTTCAAAGCTTTGTACCTGAGGTTGGATCTAATTACAGAATAACATTTGACTATAAGGTTGCAAGGTCAGGAAGTACTAATATTTTTTATACTGTAAGACCGGTTATTGTCGCTGAAGACGGCACCAGAACCTTAGGTGCAGCTATTGCAACTGCAGTTAGTGTTCCTAAAAATGATGAATTTCATCCGACACCGGCTATTTGGCAAACAGCAGCGGTTAATGTACCGATTACAGAAGCTTATGACGGTCTGGCATTAACAGCAGAATCCGGCGCTAATGTTGGAACATATACATTTTTTGATAATATTGTAGTTAATAAAAACGATACAAATATAATCACAAACGATTATGAAGAAACAGCGCTTGGAAGAGGAAAAAATGCAACAACTATGGCAAGCACCAAAATTACAGGTGCTAACTTGTTCCATTTAGGTACTAAGAGCGGTGCTACACCCAACACAAGCCGTGTATTACAATTTAATCCGATTGCGGGTCAGAATGCTATCAGTGAGGGCAATTACACCTATGCTGAAATTTATAACCCTTACGATGCAAATTTTGCAGGCTTTACACCTGAAGCAGATAAATATTATAAGGTAAGTTTTGATTTTAAAACGCAAAGAATAACAGATGGTGATATTAACTTTAATATTCGTGGAATAAAAGACGGTACTTTAGGCAACGTTATTGCAACCGCCGCAACAGTAGCTAAAGACGATACACATTACGGTACTGACAGTAGTAGCTATAGCTGGGGTAAAGCTTCTGCCCTTATCAATACCGCAGGTAAAACCTATGATACTTTAGCAATAAGTATTGAAGTAACAACTGATGGTAATAAAGGTATATACCCCTATCTTGATAATATAGTGCTTGAAGAATTGTCTGCCGTTGGTGAAACGTCATTTAACATTCACCATTCAACCGGCGAAACTAATAAGTATACAACAACAAATCTTACTGATTTGGCAACGATAGAGCTTTCCAAAGAAGGATTCTTCTTTGACGGATTATATTTAGATGCTGAATATACAATTCCCGCAACAGGTATTGCTTACGGTGTTACCGATGTATATGCAAAATGGGAAGATGCAAGAATAACCGAAAATACCTATGAGGAAGAAAGTCTTACAAAGGATAGACTTAATTCAGGAAATCTTTTCCATTTTGGTACAAAAGTTAAAGCAGAGCCTAATGCTACCGTAGTAACTCAGTTTTATCCTATTGCAGGTCAGACTGCTATTGGCGAGGGCAATTACACATATATAGAAATATATGACCCACGTGCAGAGGATTTTGCAACTGCTGAAAAAGTTCCAAGCTTTAAGCCGGCTACAGATTCACATTATAAAATAACCTTTGATTTCAAAACTGCAAGAACAACCTATGGAGATATTAACTTTAATATCCGTGGAAGAGAAGGCGAAGCTTTAGGTGATGTTATTGCAACTGCCGCAACAATTACCAAAGATAATACGTTTTACGGTACTGACACTAATAGCTACAGCTGGGGCAAGGCTACAGCTTACGTTAATACTGCAGATAAAGCTTACGATGCCTTAGCAATAAGCATAGAAACTACAACTCAGGATGTTGCAAAAATTTATCCTTATATTGATAACATTAAGGTTGAAAAGGTAGAAGATACCGAAGGCGAAACAAAGTTTGCCGTTCATCATAATGTTGCAATTTACGGCAAGTCAAGAGATGTTTTCACAAAGAATAATCTTACCTTATTCTCGGATATTACCTTTGCTGATACCGAAACTGCCCAATTTGAGGGTCTTTATTTCGACAGCGATTATAAAACACCTGCAACAGGTATTGTTTACGGTGTTACCGATGTGTACGCAAAATGGAAGGATATAAGCAAATTTGTTAACACCTACGATGCGTATGGCATTACTAAGGATAAGTTAAAGGGCGAGGCTATTACATTCTGGGGTAAAAGGGCAACTGATCTTGCACCGAACGAAACCAATGTAATTCAGTTTAATAATGTTTATGGACAAAACTACATTAAAGAAGGCAAGATTGCCCATATAGAGATATATAATCCTAATGACAAAAACTTTACTGAAGGCGATAAGCTACCGAGTTTTAATCCTTTAATCAATTCTGTTTATAAGATTGGTTTTGAATTCAGAGTAAAGGCTTCAGAACACAGCAATATTTCCTTTAATATCAGGGGTATAAAGGGCGGTATTCTTGGTGATGTTTTAGGTACTGCTATTGTTTTAGAATCGGGTGATCCTAATTACAGCAGTTATGTATGGAATGAAGCAGAGGTTTATATTTATACCGAAGGTGTAGATTATGATGCTTTGGCTTTAACCATAGAATCAGACGGAAACAACAACGCAAATCTCTGGCCTTATATTGATAATATAAGTGTTGAGGGTGTCAAGGAATATAAGAGCGGTGTAATAAGCACTGTTACTTCTGCTACCGGCAATAAGAACGGTTTACTGGCTATTAAAGACGGTAAATGGTTTGAAGTTTCCGAGAATGATTATGCTAAGGTAAGCTTTAAGCTTGATACCGCTACCGCTATTGCAAACAGTAGTGTAGTTGCAAAAATTGTAGGCGAAAGCGGTAAAACAGAGGTTGTAACCTTATTTGATTTTTCAAATGAGTCGGGTGAGAGAATCTACACCACAACCTTTAAGGCACCTATTGCAGGTAATGTAGTAGTTTCGGTTTACAAGAATGATGATGTAGCAGTAAATCAAGAGGTTGTTCTGTCAGATTTGGCTATTGATACACATACTCCCTCCATTTTGAAGGGTGACGCAAATCTTGACGGTAAGATTAGTCTTGTAGATTTGGTTGTATTAAAGAAAGCAACCGCACTTAACTATGCTGTTGCTGGAGATTATCTCATAAACGCTGATTTGGACAAAGACGGTGATATTAAAGCAGGCGACATTGTAGTAAACCGCAAACAGCTTTTGGGAACCTTCCAAAATACACAGGAGCTCAGGATAAACGCAAACTATACATTTGCTAACGAAGTGGCAGGTTCGGCAGAGGGTACAATAACACTTACTTCAAACGAAACCGCAGATAACTTTGTTGAAATCTATTGGGGTGCAAACGGCGAGCCTATCGATACCTATTATTTCATAGACAAGGCTGAAGTTAAAGCCGGTCAGAGTGTGGAATTAAAATTGGCTTCACACCTTGCAATCCCTGAGGGTGCAACACAGATTATTGTAAATGATGGTTTTGCTACAAAAGCATTTGATTTTGCTAAACGTTACGATGCATCCTTTGTGCCCGATAAAATCGGACTTGTTAAGGATTATACTGTAGACGAAAAAATAGCCAATGTTAAGGTCGTTTGTGCTGCAGGTTTAACTGGCGAAAGCTATGATTTGGTTTGCGAGTTCAGAAACAACCTGTCGGATGTTCTGGGAGCAGATGTAGAATTAGTTTACGATAATGCTGCCTTGAATGCAAATGAAAACTATATCATAGTAGGCAGTACAAAATTAGCTGAATCCGCAACACTTTTAGAAAATATAAAGAGTGCAAGAGAGGATTATTACGGCGACTTTGCTATCAAAGCTACCGGCAGACAAATCTATATCAATGCTTGTAATGATTATGCTTTGCAGTTTGCATTTGATTATTTCTTTAATACCTACTGTGCAAACGGTGCTACTGCAATCAGTAATGATATAAACTATTTGTCAGCTGATGAGCTTAAAACTATTACACTAGCTGATGTAGACATCAATAATTACACAATCGTATACCCCGAAACGGCTACCGTCTTAGAGGTTGATGCGGCAGAGTATCTTGCAGTTAATATCCTTAAAGCAACAGGTAAGGCTCCTATGAGCATAGTTAATGACGCTACTGATGTAAGCGATTACGAAATCTTAATCGGTCATACCAACCGTACAGATGATACCTATGCAACAACTGCAGATACAGCGGCATACAACAGCTATACAATAACCGTAGAGGAAAACAGAACTGTTATTACAGGCGGAACAAACTCTGCTGTAAATGCAGGTGTTATTGACTTCGTGAACAAGCTTATGACAGGTTCATTGGCAATAGGTATATACGAAGGTAAATATGACGGAAGCTTTTCCCTTACAAACGGATTCAAGCTTACCTGGTCAGACGAATTTAACGATACAGCTTTAAGCGGCACTTGGCAAAAATTAGAGTTGAATTACGAAACCGCAGCTGGTGGAGTGGTTTTGTGGGATAACAATAATGCCACAGTTGAAAACGGTGCATTAAAGGCTACTGTAAGCAAAGTTGCAGACTCAAATGACACAACAGGTATTTCGCTCGATACCGCTCACAATAAGCGCATACAGTACGGCTATTTTGAAGCAAGAGTTAAATCTTTTGATGAAGCCGGTTATATGAACGGTTTCTGGGCAAGCACAGTCGGTGAAGAGGCTAACTTTATAGACGGTAAACCCGGTATATATTACGGTGAGATGGATATTCTCGAAATGTATGCGACTCAGGGTGAGATAAAACCAAATCTTCACAACCATTGTGTAGGTGAAGCCACATCTAAAAATTATCTCCAGGGAGATAATGGAACAAAACCTTATGCAACAGTTAAAGATATAGGCACTAAGTACCATAACTTTGCTATGGAATGGACAGATGATTATATCTATTTCTACCTTGACGGTGTTAAATACTATTCATTTGACTGCACCGCTTTACCTGAATACGAAGTATTTGATATGGTAGCAAGAATAAGACTTACATTCAGTGCAGGCAAGTACGTTACACCTACTGCAGATTCCGATGAGGCATTTGTTGACTGGGTAAGAGTATGGCAGAAGAATGAAGCAGGATATGTTGTGAAATAATTATTTCTGCAAAATTTAAGTGTCAAAAATTTTAGTTTACCAAGGCGGTGGAAAACCGCCGCCTTGGTGGATTATCCAAACTAATAAGTTGATTGTTGGTTTAGATAATCTTAGATTTTGAAAAAAGAGGTTATAAAATGTTCGGCAAAAAGTACAATGAATTTTTAAAACTTATGGTTTACGAGGTGTATCCGAGAAGCTTTAAGGATACAAACGGCGACGGAATAGGTGATTTGCGAGGAATTATTGAAAAGCTCGATTATTTAAACGAGCTCGGTATTAACGCTATCTGGATATGTCCTTGCTATAAAAGCCCTCGGGTGGATAACGGATATGATATTTCGGATTACTGTGATATTGAGCCTGAGCTTGGCAATATGGACGATATTAAGGAGCTTATCGAAAAGGCACATAAGCGTGGAATTAAGGTTTTAATGGACTTGGTAGCAAATCATACCTCAAGTGAGCATAAATGGTTTAAGGAATCTAAAAAAGGTAAGGACAATCCGTACAGCGATTACTATTACTGGTTTGACGAGCCACAGGCAACCTATGGCTCTATCTGGGGCGGAAGCGCTTGGGAGTTTTGCGAGGAAAGACAGCAGTATTACCTGCATCGCTATCATACTACAATGCCTGACCTTAATTGGACAAATCCAAAGGTAAGACAGGAAATTTATGATGTTGTTGATTTTTGGTCAGGACTCGGAGTTGACGGCTTCAGATGTGATGTTATTACCGAAATATCAAAAGACTTTTCAAAAAATCAAATGGGAATGGGACCGCATATTCACGAGTATATAAACGGTCTTTTCGGGAGAAAAAAAGCTGAGCATTTATTTACTGTCGGTGAATGTTGGGTATGGAGTGAGGATGCATTTTGCAAGCTTACAAAAGAGGAAAGAAAAGAACTTTCAACAATGTTCCAGTTCGAGCATATCTTATTCGGCAAAAAGAAGGGTGGATATGAACCACAGCCTCAAAGCCTTACAGAACTCAGAGATATTTTGATTCATTGGCAAAAAGTATCGTATGAAAATGACCTGCTTTATACCTTGTTTACCGATAACCACGACCAACCGTATTTCATTTCCCGTGCAGGTGATTATAAAAATAAGCGTTATGAGTTGTCAACATGTATTGCTACTATGTTCTATACATTAAGGGGAATTCCCTTTATCTTCCAGGGTCAGGAATTTGGAACACTTTCACCTCATTATGACAGTATAGACGATTTCAGAGATGTATCTGCCCTTAATTATTATAAATATAATAAGGAAGAATTAGGTGAAAAGACCGTTTTAGAGCATCTAAATTTCGGTAGCCGTGACAATGCAAGACGCCCCATTGCATGGGATGACAGCGAGTATAACGGTTTTTCGGATGTTACTCCCTGGATTCCGCTTAACAGTAATAATAAAGATATTAACCTTAAAAAGGATAGGGACAGCGGAAAATCAGTATTCGAGTTTTATAAATCAATTTTAAAACTGCGTAAGGAAAACGATGAAATCATTTACGGTGAATTAAAGGTACTCTCACAGCCAGAGGACGGATATTGGCTGTTTGAACGTGAACTTGACGGTAAAAAGATTGTTGTTTGCTGTAACTTTGAAAAGGACAGTAAGATAACACTTCCTTACGATAATGCAAAGCTGTTGCTTTCAAATAATATTGACAGAAAAGATTCATCAAGTGATTATTCCACCTATGAGGTAGCGATTTACAGAGTGTAAAGGAGGAAATCAGATAATTATGGTTATTGATAAAAGTACTGTAATACAAGGTAAAAAGCTTTGGGAAACAGCTCCCGGACCGTTAAAGGAATTAAAGCCTGTTTGTCGCAAGCTTGCAGCCGAGGGTAGCGTTTTGCTTAAAAATGAAGGCGTGTTACCCTTCGTTGAGGGTAAAAAAGTAGCTGTTTTCGGCAGAACACAGGAAACCTATATAAAAAGCGGTACAGGTTCAGGCGGACTTGTAAGGGTTGAAAAAGCACCCTGCATTTTAGAGTCGTTGCGTGAAAACGGTGTGTTTCAAATTGATGAGGATTTAGCTAAGGTTTATGAAAACTGGATAAAAGATAATCCTTATGATAACGGTCACGGTTGGGCAACCGAACCTTGGTCGCAGGTTGAAATGCCGCTTTCGGAGGAGCTTGTAAAATCGGCCAGAGCACGTACAGATGCGGCTTTAATTATAATCGGAAGAACTGCAGGCGAGGATAAGGATAATTCATCAAGTGAAGGCAGCTTTTGCCTTTCTGCAGACGAAAACGATATGATTAAAAAGGTTACGGCAGAATTTGATAAGACCGTAGTAGTGCTTAATGTAGGCAATATTATTGATTTGTCTTTTATGGATGACTGTAATGTTTCGGCTCTGCTTTATGTATGGCAGGGCGGTCAAGAGGGTGCAAATGCCCTTGCTGATATGTTAAGCGGTAAAATAAGCCCTTGCGGAAAACTGCCCGATACACAAACAAAAAAAGCTGATGACTATCCGTATTTCCGGAATTTCGGGGATAAAAACGAAAGTATTTACGAAGAAGATATTTATGTAGGTTACAGATATTTTGAAACCTTCGCTAAGGATAAGGTACGCTATCCTTTCGGTTTCGGTCTTACATACACTCAGTTTGAAACCGAGTATAAAGCCGTAGAAGAAAATGACAAAATTAAGGTTACCGCAACGGTAAAGAATGTTGGAAACTTTGCTTCCCGTGAGGTAGTCCAGGTTTATTTCGGTGCGCCTTGCGGAAAGTTAGGTACTCCCCAAAAACAGCTTATAGCATATAAGAAAACAAAAGAATTAAATCCGGATGAAGCTGAAACTTTAGAAATCACTTTTGATATTAAGGCAATGGCTTCTTATGATGACAGCGGTGTTACGGGTAACGAATTTTCTTATGTTTTAGAATCGGGAGATTATAAGATTTATGCGGGAACAGATGTAAGACAAAGTGAATGTGTATTTACATATAGTCTCAAAGACACTGTTGTTACACAAAAACTCGAACAAATTATGCCGCCCGAAAAAGAATTTGAACGCTTTACAGCAACCCTTGATTCTGATGGTAAAAGGGTACTTTCCAAAGTACCTGCACCCCAAAGAAAATTTGACCTTGATAAGCGAATAGAAGAACGCAGACCCGAAGAAATCCCATTTACGGGGGACAAAGGAATTAAACTTGTAGATGTTGCTGACGGTAAGAATACCTTAAAGGAATTTATTGCTCAGATGAGTGATAACGATTTGGCGGCTATTGTAAATGGAGAAGGAATGAACAGTCCTAAAGTAACCATAGGTACCGGCGGTGCTTTTGGCGGAGTTACCGATTCGCTTCTTGATTTCGGTATTCCCGTTTGCTGTGTTACTGACGGTCCTTCAGGTATAAGAATAGGCGGTGATTTAAAGAGCACATCACTTCCTAACGGCTATGTGTTTGCGTCAAGCTTTGACGATGAGCTTACAGAGCAGATTTTTGAACTTGAGGGAATTGAGCTTTTTGCTTACAACATTGATGCACTTTTAGGTCCCGGTATGAATATACACCGTCATCCATTATGTGGCAGAAACTTTGAATATTTTTCCGAAGACCCGCTGTTATCAGGTAAAATTGCAGCGGCACAAAGCCGTGGAATTGCTAAATCGGGTTGTACTACTACAATTAAGCATTTTAGCTGTAATAATCAGGAATTCGGAAGGACCTCCTGCAATGCGGTAGTATCTGAAAGAGCACTCAGAGAAATATATCTTAAAGGCTACGAAATAGCAGTTAAAGAGGGAAATGCTACGGCTATTATGACTTCATACAATCCCGTAAACGGTTATTGGAGCGCATCAAACTATGACCTTACAACCACCGTACTCAGAAAAGAGTGGGGATATAAAGGCTTTGTTATGACTGATTGGTGGGCAAAGTGTAACTGTAAGGGCGGTGAAGCTACCAAGGAAAACCTTAAAGCCATGGTACGAGCTCATAATGATATTTATATGGTTTGGGGAAATGTAGAGGAAAAGCCGCACAACCTTATCAAGGGTATCGAAGAGGGGTATGTTACAAGAGGTGACCTGCAGTACTGTGCAGAGAATTTACTTAACTATATCCTTAAATCACCTACCTTTAAAAAGTTTGTTCTTGGCGGTTGTAAAAAGCCGGATTTTGCCGGTATTGACGAATCAGTACTTGAAACAGTATCGGTTTTAGAGGACGTAGTGCCGGGTAAGGAGTATGAATTAAATTATAACCCCGATAAAAAGTGCACTTTTGTATTTGAAACAGAGTGCGAACCGGGTTCAATCGCTCAGTATCCCGTTACTATGATAGTGGCTAATTATCCTTGTATTTCACTATCAGTCAGTGGTAGTGCTTCGGGAAGATTTGTAAGACAGTTCAAGCTATCAGGAAGAAGTTACATTTTCCGTTTTGAATTTTCTGAGGATATTAAAGTTAAAAGAGTTACTATTAAGCAGTAGTTAGGATTATAGGAGTTTGAATATGGAATACAATCGCTTTAAATGGAAAACTAACGGTAAGGCTAACGAAAAAAATACTGTTGTTTCAGGAAATGCCAGATTTACTATTCTGACCGATAGGCTTATAAGAATGGAATATGATTTATCGGCTGAATTTACAGATAAAGCGTCTCAGTTCGCTTTTAACCGCAATTTCCCAAAAACGGAATATTCTGTTTCTGTGAATGAGTGTTTAATTATTGAAACTAAGTATTTGAAACTCAAATACATTCCTGACAGTATCTTTAGCTCGGAATCTATTTCCATTAAGCTTAAAAAATACGGCAAGGAGTGGACTTGGGGAACTACTTCGGAGCAACTTAAAGGAACTGCTTGTACTTTAGATAAGGTTAATGGCGAAATAGAACTTGAAGACGGTGTATGTTCAAGAAACGGATATACGATTGTTGACGATAGCGAAAGTTATCTTTTATCTGAAAACGGTTGGTTTGAGAAAAGAAAACCCGATGTAACCGATGTTTACTTTTTTGGATACGGACACGATTATCTTGATTGTATTAAGGATTTTTACCATTTGACAGGTGAGCCACCAATGCTACC
This sequence comes from Acutalibacteraceae bacterium, assembly GCA_045540835.1. Taxonomy (GTDB): domain Bacteria; phylum Bacillota; class Clostridia; order Oscillospirales; family Acutalibacteraceae; genus UBA737. Next base: position 28,121 of record JAZQHX010000097.1, read on the forward strand.
CGACTATGCTTTTGGTAACTGGTGGAGCAGATATTACAGCTATACTCAGGAAGAATATTGCAATTTGATGGATAAATTTGAAAGTGAAAATATTCCTTTTTCGGTAGCTGTTATTGATATGGATTGGCATACAGTAGATACTCCTGAAGAAAGCCGCATAGCCGACCCTCGGTTTTGGAACGGTTGGACGGGATATTCGTGGAATAAAGAACTTTTCCCTGATTATAAGGCATTTTTGACCGATTTAAGAAAAAGAGGTCTTAAAACTTCTCTTAACTTGCATCCGTCAAACGGAGTAGGTTTCCAAGAGGATATGTACGAAGAAATGGCAAAGGCTTTAGGAGTTGACCCTGAAAGCCGCAAGCTTATTAAGCTTGATCTGCTTAATCCTGATTTTATGGAAAAGTACTTCGATATTCTTCACCATCCTTATGAAAAGGACGGTGTGGATTTCTGGTGGATGGACTGGCAGCAGGGTGACGACTATTGGTGGGTACATGATGACGAACATCCCGCATCGGATTTAGAGGGAATTACACCTCTTTGGATGTTAAATCATTTGCATATTCTTGATATAATGCGTAACGGTAAAAGACCGATGTTTTTCTCCCGATATTGCGGTCTTGGTGCTCACAGGTATCCCGTCGGTTTTTCGGGAGATACAGTAACAACTTGGCAGTCTCTGGATTTCCAGCCCTATTTTACGGCTAATGCCTCAAATGCAGGTTATTGTTGGTGGAGTCACGATATTGGCGGACATATGCTCGGATACCGTGACGATGAATTGCAAATAAGATGGCTTCAGTTAGGTGTTTTATCGCCTATAAACCGTCTGCATTCAACCAAAGATATTTTTGCAGGAAAAGAGCCTTGGAACTTAAGAAAAGACTGCTGTGAAATATATAAAGAATGGCTCCGTTTAAGACATAAGCTGTTCCCATATTTGTATACAATGAATTACGGTACTTATAATGAGCTTAAGCCTTTGGTACTGCCTATGTATTATTACTATCCCGAATGTGATAATGCTTATAAGTTCAGGAATCAGTATTTCTTTGGTAGCGAGTTTTTCGTAGCACCAATAACGTCACCTGACGATAAGAATTCAGCGCTTGGAAGTGTTGATGTATGGTTCCCTGAAGGCTTGTGGTTTGACTTCTTTAGCGGACTTTGCTATAAAGGAGGCAAAACTTCAAAAATACATAGAAACCTCGAAGAATATCCCGTATTTGCTAAAGCAGGAGCGATTATTCCTATGGCAAGTACCGTAGAGGATAACAGCCTTGGCAATAAAGAGGATATGACCGTTCATGTGTTTGCAGGTGGGGATAATACCTTTAAGCTTTACGAAGATAAGGGTGACGGAAGTGCTTTCAAAAACGGCGAATGTGTTATAACTGAATTTGACCTTAAATGGGGCAAGACCGCAGTATTTACCGTAAAACCTGCAAATGGAGATGCTTCGATAATCCCTGCAAACAGAAACTGGGATATTTCTCTTCGTGGATTTGCAAAAGATATTGAAGTTAAGGTTAAGGTGGAGGGTAAAGAAATTTCTTGTAATACTGTTTACGATTCAAAAACTAATACAACGGCGCTAAAGCTTAATAATATATCTGTAAACAGCGAAATTACCGTTGAGGTCGCAGGCGAAAAGCTTATAACCGATAATGTGGGTGCTATAGACAGACTCTATGACATACTTCTTCATTCACAGATGGATTATGTTACTAAATCGGGCTTGTGGTATGCCTTCAAAGGGAAAAGTAACCTTCTTTATAAAGCTTGTCCGCAAAAAGAATATACCCAAATTCTGAGTGCGGCAGAGGAAATGGGTAGGCTTTTAGGTTTTGTTTAAAAGGAATGATATGAAATGATTAAAATAGGTCAGATAGGTATAGGTCATAATCACGGTGAAGCCAAAATGCAGACGGTAAGAAAGTTTCCCGAACTATACGAGGTTGTAGGCTTTGCTGAAGAAAACGAAGAATGGATAAAAAAGCGTGGGAATTTAAAATGCTATGAGGGACTAAAACGGTATTCGGTAGATGAACTGATTGACAAATGCGATGCATTGCTTATTGAAACCGATGTTTGGGATTTGACCGAAATAGCACAAAAATGTGTTGACGCAGGAAAACACGTACATATAGATAAGCCGGGTAGCGGAACTTTAGAGGAGTATAAGAAAATGCTCGATACCGCAAAGGATAAAAATCTTATCGTTCAGCTTGCATATATGTACCGTTATAATCCTGCTATACAAAAAACCTTTGAGCTTATAAATGATGGCAGGCTTGGCGAAATTTATTCAATCAATGCTGAAATGAGCACCTTTCATTCACCAAAATACAGGAAATGGCTTACTAATTTTGGCGGCGGTATAATGTATATTTTAGGTTGCCATTTAATCGACCTTATCGTTTATATATTGGGCAAGCCCGATAATATACATTCCTTCCTGAAGCACACACAGCTTGACGATGTTGACGTTGAGGATAATAACCTGGCGGTGCTTGAATATGAAAAAGCTTTGGCGAGGGTTTTTGTATCTTCGGTTGAGGTAAACGGATACGGCAGGAGACAGTTTGTAGTATCGGGAAGTAAAGGCACAGTTAATATTTGTCCTTTAGAGCAGCCCCTTATAGCCACTTTTTCCGATACAAAGATAGCCAACACAACTTATGCCGACCGTAAAATAATATTGCCTTTTGAGGATAATACATCATCGGGCAGATACGACGAAATGATGAAGGATTTTTATAGTTATATTAAGGGGACAAAGGAAAATCCTTTTACTTACGAGCACGAATATAACGTTCAAGCGGTTTTGGACGAGGTTGTAGGCGGAGTGAAGTTCTATGGCAAGGATATTGGTTAAAGGTGGTCGTGTTTGGGACGGTGAAAAGTTTTTCTTTGCGGATGTTTTAACAAACGACAAGCTAATTGAAAAAATCGCTCCCAACATAACTGACAGCGCCGATTACGTTTTTGATGCTAAGAAAAAAATTGTATCGGCAGGGCTTGTGGACATTCACGTTCACCTGAAAGGTTTGGCGTCAGATGCTTTTGGTGTTGGCGCTGAAATTTCAAGCTTTCCGTTTGGTGTAACTGCGGTTAACGATGCGGGGAGTGTGCAAGGTGACCGTGCTTTGCTTGATTATTTATCGGTTAAAAATACGGTTTTTGTT
>JAZQHX010000098.1:0-3043 GCA_045540835.1 Acutalibacteraceae bacterium
TTATTTATTATTGTAAAGTTCTACAGCTTTTTTAATTCTGTCAGCTGGGTCAAGTAAGCCGCTGATAGAATTATCATAGTTAAGGGTATCAATAAGAAGTGCTATATATTTAGACATATTAACACTGCAATACCACTCACGGTCTAAAAGCTCCTGAGGCTGGAAGATAAGGTTGGTTGTAAACACCTTATCAATAAGACCGTTTTTATAGTATTCGTCAAACTTTTCAAGCCCTTCAACAAACAGACCAAAGGTTGAGAACACAAAAATTCTGCCTGCACCCTTTTCCTTAAGTTTAGCAGCAATATCAAGCATTGATTCACCGGAGGAAATCATATCATCAACAAGAATTAAATCCTTGCCAACAATGTCGTTACCCAAAAACTCGTGGGCTTCGATGGGGTTTTTACCATTTACTACAACCGAATAATTACGGCGCTTATAGAACATACCAAGCGGAAGTCCCAAAACGGATGAATAATAAATACAACGTCCCATGCCGCCTTCATCAGGTGATACAATCATAGTATGGTCACGGTCGAGTTTAATATCAGGAACGGTTTTAAGAAGTGCCTTAATCATCTGATATGCAGCCTGAACATTATCAAAACCATCAAGCGGGATTGCGTTGTTAACTCTCGGGTCATGAGCATCAAAAGTGATAATATTTTTAACACCCATTGCAACCAATTCTTGCAATGCCATAGCACAGTCCATAGATTCTCTGGTAGTTCTTCTGTGCTGTCTGCCCTCATAAAGCATAGGCATAATTACTGTAATTCTTCTTGCCTTACCACCCAAAGCCGCAATTACACGCTTTAAATCCTGGAAATGGTCGTCAGGACTCATGGGAACAGTTTGTCCGTACATCTTGTAAGTCACATTATAATTGAAGCAATCTACAATAATATAAACGTCCAGACCACGTGCAGTGTGGTTAAGAACAGCCTTTGCCTCACCTGTTCCGAATCTGGGGCAATTTGCAGGAACAACAAAGGATTCGTCCCCGGGAATATTTCTCCACTGCTTCAAATAGTAGTCCACCTTAGAGGAGATATCTTCACAACCACGCATGCTAATAAGCGCTAAATCTCCGTAAGGTGAGTGTTTAAAATCAATGCTTGCCATTATTTTTTACCTCCGCATTTTAATTCAAATTAATTGTACCACAAAAGCTTCGACAAAAAAAGACCTTTTGTAAAAAAAGTTAGAAAAATTTTTTACAAATTTTCTATTAGTTTTTATTGAATACGAACAGATTATTTGTTATAATAAAAATGTATTATTATATTTTCTGTTTTAAAGGTGGTAAATTTAATGGCAAAAGTATTTCTTTTGGCTCATACTCCGAATCCTGAGCATACCGTAGCGGCGGCAGCAAAGCTTTGTTACAGTAGTTCAAAGATAAATGAGCTTAACGATAATTTGACAGATGACAAAGCGGCTTCTTTTGTAGAGATGTTATCGGAAATTGGTCACGAAAGCCCGATTGAACACGCAAGCTTTACTTTTGGAATTGAGGGTGTATCCCGTGCACTTCTGGCACAAATCACACGTCACAGAATGGCATCATTCTCGGTAAAAAGCCAGCGTTATGTGCGTGAGGGTGCGTTTGAATACATAACTCCTCCTGAAATTGCAGCTGTTCCTGAGGCTTTAGAAATTTATAACGATATAATGGCTGAGGATCAGAAACGATATGACCGCCTTGCTGAAATACTTAAAGAAAAACACATTAAAACTTTTTTATCCGAAGGTAAAGACCAAAAAACAGCAGAAAGACTGGCAGAGAAAAAAGCAATTGAAGATGCACGGTTTGTTCTTCCTAACTCTTGCGAAACGCAAATGGTTATGACAATGAATGCACGTTCACTTCATAACTTTTTCCGCCACCGCTGTTGCAAACGTGCACAGTGGGAAATTCAGGAAATTGCTAACCAGATGTTAGAGCTTGTATGCGAGGTTGCACCCAATCTGTTTAAAAATGCAGGTCCCTCCTGCCTTAGCGGCAAGTGCCCTGAAGGAAAAATGTCCTGCGGTAAGCAAAAGGAAGTTAAAGAATTTTACGGGAGAATAAAGAAAAATGGGTAAGCTTATAGTAATCGAAGGCTTGGACGGCAGCGGTAAATCCACCCAGCTTGACCTGCTTTTTGATAATCTTAAAAAGGAAGGAATTGACTGTAAAACGGTCTCTTTCCCTGATTATGACAATCCTTCGAGCACACTGGTTAAAATGTATTTAGGCGGTGAATTCGGTAAAAAACCCAATGATGTCAATGCATTTGCCGCATCGGTTTTTTATACCGTTGACCGCTATGCCTCATATAAAGCAAACTGGGGCAAATATTACGAAAACGGCGGCACAGTAGTTTCGGGCAGATACACAACCTCAAATGCCGTTCATCAGGCTTCTAAGCTGCCTGAAAACGAGTGGGAAGAATTTCTTAATTGGCTTTATGATTTTGAATACAACAAAATAGGTATTCCAAAGCCCGATAAGGTAATTTTCCTTGATATGCCTATTGAGGTTTCTCAAAAGCTACTGAGTAAAAGATATAATGGCGATGAAAACAAAAAGGACATTCACGAATGTGATACGGAATATCTTGACAGATGCAGAAAAGCGGCTTTGTTTACTGCAGAATTTTCAGGCTGGGAGATTATCCCTTGCAGTGTTAACGGCGAAGCCAGAACTATTGAAGCGATCGCAAAGGATATTCTCGATTCAGTTAAAAAGCTATATTAAGGAGTAAGCTATGATTTATTTATTTTTGGCGGACGGCTTTGAGGAATGCGAGGCTTTAGCTCCGCTTGATATTCTAAGGCGTGCTGATATTGAAGTCAAAACCGTTGGTATAGGTAAAAAATATATTACGGGTTCACACGGAATTGAGGTTACGGCAGATATAACCGAAAATGAAGTCGTTCTTGACGGTAATTTTACGGGTATAATTTTGCCCGGTGGTATGCCCGGTACGCTTAACCTTGAAACAAACCAAACGGTGCAATCGGCTTTGGATTACTCGGCAACTAATGGTTTATT
>JAZQHX010000099.1:0-3324 GCA_045540835.1 Acutalibacteraceae bacterium
AGAATGCAGCTTGATGATATGCGCAAATGGGAAATTGAAAGTATTTCGGTTGACGGTGCAGGCAGTTCCGGATACACCTATACGTATCCTAATCAGTCACTATGGATAATGCTTCCTGATTATGATACGGTTGATGCAGCAAAATTAAAGCTGAATCATTTTATGAATCAGGTTGAAGAAAAGCCTGAGAGTGAAACCGAGAAAAAAGCAGAATAAGTTATTCTAAACAAAAAACGCTATTGCAAATCTGCAATAGCGTTTTTAGTATATCTGATTGTTTAGAAAAGACCGGTGATTTTTCCGTTTTCGTCAATATCGATTCTTTCTGCCGCAGGAGCTTTAGGAAGTCCGGGCATAGTCATAATATCACCTGTGAGTGCTACAATAAAGCCTGCACCTGCAGATACTTTAAGATTTCGGACCGTCACGGTAAAGCCCTCAGGAGCACCGAGCTTAGTCGGGTCGTCAGAAAAGCTGTACTGTGTTTTTGCCATACAAACGGGAGCATTTCCGAAACCGATTTCGGTAAGTCTGTCAGCCTGCTTTTTAGCGTTGGGAGTAAGAATTACACCGTCGCCGCCGTAAACCTTTTTAACAATAGCATCAATCTTTTCTTCAATTGTGCCGTCTAATTCATAGCTAAAGGTAAAGTCGCCCTTTTCTTCGTCAATAAGGCGTACAACCTCTTTAGCCAATTCTTCGCCGCCTTTGCCGCCTTCTGCCCAAACGTTTGAAAGAACAACGTTTACACCTAATTCCTTGCACTTTTCAATAATGAAGTTAATTTCATTATCTGTATCGGTGGGGAAGCGGTTTACAGCTACAACACAAGGGAGCTTGTAGACATTCTTAATCTTTGCAACGTGACGTAAAAGATTTGGAATACCCTTTTCGAGTGCTTCGAGATTTTCTTCGCCTAATGCTTTTTTATCAAGTCCGCCATGCATTTTAAGAGCACGTACAGTAGCTACCATTACTACGGCAGAGGGTGTAAGCCCTGCCATTCTGCACTTGATATCGAGGAACTTTTCAGCACCCAAATCTGCACCAAAGCCTGCCTCAGTAATAGCGTAATCAGCTAATTTTAAAGCCATTTTTGTAGCGGTTACAGAGTTACAGCCGTGTGCAATATTAGCAAAAGGACCACCGTGAACAAGGGCAGGAGTACCCTCTAATGTCTGTACAAGATTCGGCTTTAATGCATCCTTTAAAAGGGCTGCCATAGCGCCTGCTGCATTAAGCTGACCTGCTGTTACAGGTTCATCACTGAATGTGTAACCTACAATAATTCTTGAAAGTCTTTCCTTTAAGTCGGTGATTGAAGAAGAAAGGCAGAGAACAGCCATAATTTCGCTTGCAACAGTAATGTCAAAACCGTCTTCTCTCGGAACGCCGTTAACCTTGCCGCCAAGACCGTCGGTTACAAAGCGTAACTGTCTGTCATTCATATCAACGCAACGCTTCCAGGTGATACGTCTTACATCAATGCCTAAAGCATTGCCCTGATGAATGTGGTTATCGAGCATTGCGGCAAGCAGATTATTAGCCGCACCTATTGCGTGGAAGTCACCTGTAAAGTGCAGATTTATATCCTCCATAGGTACAACCTGTGCATAACCGCCGCCTGCGGCACCACCTTTGATACCGAATACGGGACCTAACGAGGGCTCACGCAAAGCTACGCACACGTTTTTGCCGATACGCTTCATACCGTCAGCAAGACCAATTGTTGTAGTGGTCTTACCCTCACCCGCAGGGGTGGGGGTAATAGCCGTAACCAATATAAGCTTTCCGTTGTCAGCCTTACTGTCCTTTAAAAGAGATAAATCAATTTTTGCTTTATATTTACCGTATTGCTCTAAGTAATCGTCAGGAATACCTGCGGTTTTAGCAATTTCGGTAATGGGTTGCATTTTTGCGTTCTGAGCAATTTCAATATCACTTAAATATGCCATTTTTTCTACCTCTTATTTAAAATATTTAACTGCAGACTTGAACATTTTAATTTCATAGTCACCCGGAACATTCTTATAAAGTCCGTTTCCGATACGCTCTGCGTGACCCATTTTACCGAATACACGTCCGTCAGGTGAAGTAATACCTTCAATAGCGTACATAGAATCATTGGGGTTAAAGTGAATATCGGTTGTAGCGTTACCGCTTAAGTCAACATACTGTGTAGCAATCTGACCGTTAGCGGCTAACTGCTTAATTAGTTCTTCACTTGCCAAAAATCTACCTTCACCATGAGAAATTGGAACATTATAAATGTCACCAACATTGGTGTCAGCTAACCAAGGAGACTTGTTAGAAGCGATTCTTGTTCTTACAATTCTTGACTGGTGACGTGCAATTGTGTTAAAAGTAAGTGTCGGGCAATTTTCGTCGGTATCAATAATTTTACCGTAGGGAACAAGACCTAATTTTATAAGCGCCTGGAATCCGTTACAGATACCGCAGATAAGACCGTCACGCTTGTCGAGTAGCTCAGTAACCTGCTCTTTAATTGCAGCGTTGCGGAAGAAAGCGGTTATAAACTTACCGCTACCGTCAGGCTCGTCACCGCCGGAGAAACCACCGGGTACGAATATCATCTGTGAATCCTTAAGCTTGCTTGCAAAGCTTTCAACCGAACGTGAAATACCGTCAGCCGACAGATTGTTAATTACAAATATTTCGGGTTCCGCTCCTGCGTCACGCATAACCTTTGCAGAATCAAATTCGCAGTTGGTGCCGGGGAATACGGGGATAAGCACCTTAGGTTTAGCAACTTTAACAGCAGGTGCTACTCTGTCAGTAGTAGTGTAATTGAAGTTTTCAACAGGTGAATCTGCGTGGTTTATGTTGCACTTGTAAACACTCTCAAGCTTGTTTTCGTAAATTGAAAGAAGCTCGTCGAGAACAACCTCTTCGTCACCTAAAGTAATCTTACCGTTATCTGTAACAGTACCAATAACAATGCCGTCCTCTACATCACTTGTGACTTCAAGAATAAAGCTTCCGTAGTTGTAGCCGAATATTGCCTTGTTGCACATATTAGAATCAAATTCGAAGCCTAAGCCGTTACCGAAGCACATCTTCATAACAGCTTCACCAATACCGCCGAGTGTAGGTGTATAAGCAGCGGCAACCTTACCCTTACGCATAAGCTTTGTAACAATATCGTAGATTCTTAACTGTGAATCGGTGTTGGGAAGATGGGTTTTTTCGTCATAAATGGGGGAGAGGATTATAACCTTATTTCCTGCCTTTTTAAATTCGGGAGAAACAATGTTCTGTACCTTATTGGTTGTAACAGCAAAGGAAACGAGGGTAGGCGGAACA
>JAZQHX010000100.1:0-6360 GCA_045540835.1 Acutalibacteraceae bacterium
ATAAAGTCATTATGCCCCTCAGGCACACCGCCCGCTTGGGTAAGACTTCCCTTCAAATAGCCTTGACCAAAAAATCCGCCGTTAGCAAGGGCTACTCTTCCCCTATACTGTTGATAACCGTCACCTTGAATATCAGCTTCAAGGTTAAATATACTAACAATTCTTGCCCTATGCTCATCATTAAGCAAGAAAAAATAAATAAACGGCGATGCTACAAGCAAGGCTGAAAATGCACCGACAAAATACTTCCAACTAACACCCGCAGACCACAGCATTATTATGAACATAGCCGCAAATACAAGTGCGGTACCAAAGTCACCCTGTAGTATTATTAGCACAACAGGAAAACCGCCGTGAAGACAGGCAGGCAACAAAACAGAGGGTTTATTAATTTTATCCTTAACCGAACTTAAATGTGCAGAAAAGGTAATTATAAAGCAAATTTTCATAAGCTCGGACGGTTGAAAGGCGGTAAAGCCTAAATCAAGCCACGCCTTGTCATCTGTACCTGCAGGAGCAATACCAATAAAAAACGTAAGTATTACAGGAACTACACCCAATATTGCAGCTAAAAGCCACCGTCTAGTATAGTTTGTAAAATTGAATGCCGATATAAACAGTGCCGCACCAATACCCGCACACAAACAAGACGCCTGTACAAAGGTCGGTCTTACAGAAGACTCAAAACGGGTTGATGAAAAAACCGCAAACACGCCGTAAAGCGATGCGGTAGTACAAAGTATTAGCAATATTTTATCGGTTTCACGTATAAAGTCTGCAATTCTACCCAACAATCTTCCCATTTTTCACACTCACTTAAATACAAATTATAACACAGTAACAATAACATTTTTCGCACCATTTGTCAATCTGCAATAAATTATAATATATATTAAATTATGGTTGATTTTTTAAAAAAGTTGTGTTATCATTAGTTTGTATAAATGCGATGACAGAGACAACGGCTTTAAATTACGGCTTTAGCGAATCGGGGTATGGTGCAAGCCCGACAGTCACGGTTTAAATGTCCTATCACTCTTGAGCAGAGGACCTAACGCTAGGCTATTAAGTCCCTCCGGTATTTCGCCGTTATAGGAAACGCAGATAATATCAGTTAAAGTTGGTTTTGTCTGCCGTAATAGGTGGTTTAAAAAGCTTTGGCTTTGTCCTATTATGGACAAAGCCTTTATTTTTTGAAAGGGGCATTTTTTAATGTACAAGGAAATTTCTCCCAACTTAAATTTTGTGGAAGAAGAAAAGAAAATTGAAAAATTTTGGGAAGAGGAAAAAATCTTTGAAGAAAGTATAAAGGCACGTGAAAACTGTGAGCCTTATGTTTTCTATGACGGTCCTCCTACTGCTAACGGTAAGCCACACATTGGACACGTGCTTACTAGAGTTATTAAGGATATGATTCCCCGTTATCGCACAATGAAGGGTTATATGGTACCCAGAAAAGCCGGTTGGGATACCCACGGTCTGCCTGTTGAGTTAGAGGTTGAAAAGCTTTTAGGTCTTGACGGAAAAGAACAGATTGAGAAATACGGTTTAGAGCCGTTTATTGACCACTGTAAAGAAAGTGTTTGGAAATACAAGGGTATGTGGGAGGATTTCTCCAAAACCGTTGGCTTTTGGGCTGATATGGATGACCCGTATGTTACCTACCATAACAACTTTATTGAATCTGAATGGTGGGCATTAAAGCAGATTTTTGATAAAGGTCTTTTATATAAGGGCTTTAAGATTGTTCCCTATTGCCCGCGTTGCGGAACTCCGCTTTCCTCACACGAAGTGGCACAGGGCTACAAAAACGTTAAGGAAAGAAGTGCAGTTGTACGCTTTAAGGTTGTAGGTGAGGATGCATATTTCCTTGCTTGGACCACAACTCCATGGACACTCCCCTCAAACGTTGCACTTTGCGTTAACCCTGACGAAACCTACTGTAAAGTAAAGGCCAATGACGGCTATGTTTACTATATGGCTAAAGCACTTCTCGATAAAGTGCTCGGCAAATTAGCAACCGAAGAAACACCCGCTTATGAAATTATAGAAGAATTTGCAGGCACAGCACTCGAACATAAAGAATATATCCCCTTGTTTGATTTCGTAACACCCGTTTGCGAAAAGCAGCACAAGAAGGGCCATTTCATTACTTGTGACAGTTATGTTACAATGACTGACGGTACAGGTATTGTTCATATTGCTCCCGCTTTCGGTGAGGACGATGCTAAGGTTGGCAGAAAGTATGACCTTCCCTTTGTTCAGTTTGTTGACGGCAAGGGCGAAATGACCGAAGAAACACCTTATGCCGGCACCTTTGTAAAAGATGCTGACCCGATGGTTTTAAAAGACCTTGACGCTAAGGGACTTTTATTCGATGCACCTAAATTCGAGCACGATTATCCCTTCTGCTGGAGATGTGACACTCCCCTTATCTACTATGCAAGAGAATCCTGGTTCATTAAAATGACCGATGTTAAGGATGACCTAATAAAGAACAATAACACCATTAACTGGATTCCCGAAAGCATTGGTAAGGGTCGATTTGGCGACTGGCTTAACAATGTTCAGGACTGGGGCATTTCACGTAACAGATACTGGGGAACTCCCTTAAATATCTGGACCTGTGAATGCGGTCATATGCATTCTATCGGCAGTATCGAAGAATTAAAGTCTATGTCGGACAACTGCCCCGATGATATTGAGCTTCACCGTCCATTTATTGATGCAGTTACAATCAAATGTCCTCATAGCGGTAAGGAAATGCACCGTGTACCTGAGGTTATTGACTGCTGGTTTGACTCGGGCTCAATGCCTTTTGCACAGCATCACTATCCCTTTGAAAATAAGGAATTATTTGAATCCCAGTTCCCTGCTGACTTTATATCCGAAGCGGCTGACCAGACAAGAGGTTGGTTCTATTCTCTACTTGCAATTTCAACCCTTATTTTTGACAAAGCACCCTTTAAAAACGTTATCGTTTTAGGTCACGTTCAGGACGAAAACGGTCAGAAGATGAGTAAATCCAAGGGAAATGCAGTTGACCCGTTTGATGCATTAGAAGAATTCGGTGCAGACGCAATACGTTGGTATTTCTATACTAATTCTGCTCCTTGGCTTCCTAACCGTTTCCATTCCAAGGCTGTAACAGAGGGTCAGCGCAAGTTTATGGGCACACTTTGGAACACCTATGCTTTCTATGTGCTTTATGCTAATATAGATAAATTTGACCCCACACAGTACAATATAAATGATTATGAACTTACCGTAATGGATAAGTGGCTGTTATCACGTCTTAACTCTACCGTTAAGGCTGTGGACGAAAATCTCGGCAACTACCGCATCCCCGAAGCCGCACGTGCTTTGCAGGAGTTTGTTGACGAAATGAGTAACTGGTATGTACGCCGTGGTCGCGAGCGTTACTGGGTACAGGGTATGACCGATGATAAGATTGCCGCTTACCTTACCCTTTATACCGCCCTTGTTACTACCGCAAAAATTGCCGCTCCTATGATTCCCTTTATGGCAGAAAACATTTATCAGAATATTGTAAGAAATATTGATAAAGACGCACCCGAGAGTATTCACCTTTGTGATTTCCCTGAGGTTGACGAAAGCCTTATTGATGCTCATTTAGAGGAGCAGATGGAAAAGGTTCTTGAAATTGTAGTATTAGGACGTGCCGCACGTAACGGTTCACAGAGAAAGAACCGTCAGCCGCTTAGCACTATGTATGTAAAGCTTGACGGCGAGCTTGAAGAAACTTATGCCGATATTATTAAAGACGAGCTTAACATCAAAAAGGTAAGCTTAACTAACGAGGTTGATGATTTTGTAACCTACACCTTTAAGCCCCAGCTTAAGACTTTAGGTCCTAAGTACGGCAAGCAGTTAGGTGAAATCAGAAATCTGTTGGGTACACTTGACGGCTCTGCCGCTAAAAAGCAGCTTGATACTGACGGTAAGATTGTTCTTAACATTTCTATAGGTGATATTGAACTTACCGCTGATGATTTGCTTATCGAAGCACAGCAAAAAGAAGGCTTCTATACAATAAGTGAACGTGGAATTACGGTTGCGATTGATACTACACTTACCGAAGAGCTTATCGTAGAAGGTATGGTAAGAGAAATGGTGAGTAAGATACAGACAATGCGTAAAGAAGCCGAATTCAACGTAACCGACCATATCGCAATTACCGTTTCGGGCAGTCAGGTTGTTACAGAAATTGCCGTATCAAAGGCTGACGAAATTTCGGGTGACACTTTAGCTGACAGTCTTGAAATCGGCGAACCGATAGGCTTTGTCAGGGAATGGGATATTAACGGCGAACAGGTAACATTAGGCATCAAAAAGATTTGATTTCCGCTTGAAAAGAGGTAACTAAAATGGCAAAAAAGCGTGACAGCGAATTTGTTTTTGAAGACATAAGTTCTTCCTCTAAGTCGAAAAAAGGAATAAGAGCTTCCTCTAACGATTACGCCAACGGCGCTATGAGGCATTTAGACAAGGTTATAAAGGCTATTTCATTTATTGTAGCATTACTTGTTGCCGCCGTTTTCTTCATTGTTGCGGCTATTGTTGTAACATTAGATGCAAGCTTTAAATTCATAGCTCTTGCTATTGTAATTGTCGGAATTATCTTAGCGCTCATCTGTCTTTTCCTGATTTACGGATTAGGACATATAATTACCCAGAATAAGCAAATTTTAAGAAGGCTTTAAGCTTTTACTAAATAAGCCCCTGCTGAATTTTCGGTTCAGCAGGGGCTTATAATTTTTTCAAATCAGATTAAATTTAAAATGTTGACTCACCGTCGTGGGATAATAGTGAAGCCGAAGTAATGTCCTCAATTGCAAGAATACTCTTTACAAGCTCTGCTCCTTTATCGGTGCGAAGCTCAATAACCAAATCAAGTGTATCCTTAGTCATATTACGTGATTTAACGTTATAATGCTTAGTAAAGCTTGATACCGTATCAGTAATACGCTTTTCCAAATCGATATTGCAAGCGTTGATTACAAGCAGCATCGGAGCTTTAGAAACGGGCAGACGGTCAAGAATCAACACACCTAAGGTAAGAATAATTGACAGCACAACCGCAACCTGAGCAAGTCCTGCGCCACAAATAATGCCAACGCTAATCGACCAGAAAAGGAACATTAAATCCATAGGGTCTTTAATAGCCGTGCGGAATCTTACAATTGACAACGCACCCACCATACCGAGTGACAAAACAACACTTGATTGCATTGTGAGTATAAGTGCCGATGTTATAACGGTAATTCCTGCAAGAGAAATATTGAAATTTTTAGAATAAAAGGTCTTACGTGTTATAACACGGTAAACTAAAAATATGTAAAGTGCCAGAGCACAAGCAATAGCCATTGCTACAACAACCGTAAAGGTAGTAATTTCCGCTCCGGCATAGCCCTCTAAAAAAGATTTTTTGAAAATATCCTTGAAACTCATATTCTTCTCCTTACAACATAAATTTTCTGCATAAATAATACTTAGAAAAGGCGGTTTGCCTTAAATTATTCAACTGCAAATTCCTATAAATAAAATCTGGCAGATACTCGTCAAACTTAACTTCCATTAGCTGTTGACCCGTAGGCATAATCGGTCTTTTAGGAATTGCTTTATCCAAAAAGTGCTGTACCGCATTAGACGACGAAATATTAGTATCCAGCGTCACACGGACATTACCATTTTTATAGACGTATGGAATTCTGTCATACTCCACAATAACTACGGGGTGAAGTCTGTTCTGAAGCATAGCGAGAGTCAGCTTTCTAAGCAGCGGCGGCTGATTTGCAATATCGGGTACAGTTTTGCCCGACATTAAAATTCTTGCCTGTTCCTCACTCAAAGGACAAGAGGTTTTATTTGTCATACCGTGCTCTTTACGCTTACATTCAAGTGTAATTCTATCACTCGAATGATTATAAATTCTTATTCGGAATTTTTCTCTCGGATCGGTACCGTTCTCATTCTCATAAAAGCAACGGTTAAAATAATCATCAAAATAGAGACTTCTTATAGAATATGCACCCGTACTGCCCGTATGGCTGTCAAGGGATAGCAGATTATTAACCCTTGTTTTAATTATTTCAAGCTCTGCAGAGCTTATAAGGTACTTTAATTCGTGACGAAATTTTCTGTTTTCCATAACTTCGTCACCCCTTCCGTTTTATCCGCTTTATTTCAATTAAAAACAGTACCATAAATAGCACCGCAATTATCGCAATCGGGACAAGCTTTATAATCTGCTCCGTTTTCTTATATGAGCTATCCTGCCATTTAGCATAAATTTCGGTATCCTCATATATAGGCTTACTAATATCGAACGGTTTACCC
>JAZQHX010000101.1:0-9778 GCA_045540835.1 Acutalibacteraceae bacterium
CTGAAGTCGCCTGCTGCGGGCTTTAATGCCGCCATACGTTTTACAACACTGTCCGAATAGGTAATACCCTCGGGATTTGAGTACTTAGGCACGCACCATATACCCTTAACCTTTTCGTCCTTTACGAGGGTTTCAACAACGTCCATATCAGGACCTTCCTCGGTCATAGGAACGGGAATAAGCTTTATTCCAAAGTATTCGGTAATTGCGAAGTGACGGTCGTAACCGGGTACGGGGCACAAAAATTCAATTTCGCCCTGGCGACACCAAGGCTCACCACCCATACCGTGGGTCATTGCCTGAGCAATGGTATCAAACATCATATTAAGGGACGAATTTCCGCCAACTATAATCTGGTCGTCGGGCATTCCAAGAATACCTGCAAAAAGGGTTTTCAGCTCTTGTAGTCCGTCAAGTCCGCCATAGTTGCGGCAGTCTATTCCGCTTATATTCTTAAAGCCCGTGTCATTGCCCACAAGGTCAAACATCTTTTCGCTTAAATCCATATTGTCAGCACCCGGTTTTCCACGTGACATATCAAGCGACAAATGCATTGACCTGAGTTTTTCATACTCGGCTTTTACAACCTTAAATTCCGCCGCCAATTCCTCTCTGCTCATTTTTAAATAATCAGACATATTGTTCCTCCTTAGTCTGTAGGTATACTCTAACTAATATAATATATACTATTCACAATAATTTTTCAAGTGTTTTTTTAATTCGGTGCAGTGCCTGCACACGCAGTTCGGCTGAGCCACTACTAACAGATATTTTCCTTACCACGATGGTTTGTTTACATTTTAAATAATAAATAAGAAAGAATAAATAATAAAGAATAAAATCGGTGTGATGCAAAGCATCACATTATATACGTTTAGGCAAAGCCTAAACACATTTTTTCTTATTTCTTATTTTTTATTTATTATTTCTTATTTAGTATCCGTTATGGCACTCTGATAATTTCTATACTATATAAAAAAGGGACACTTCATTACGAATTGTCCCTTTTGTTTCTTATTATGTCAACATTCTATTTGATTTTTATAGTTTTAGTGGTATAAGCGCTGAAAAGGTAGCCCGTTTTTGTCTTTTTGAAGGAGCGAACTCTTATCTGATATGTCTTACCGCTTTTTAGTCCGCTTATTACAGCATTGGTTTTATTTGTAGCAAAATTTTTAAGTGCAACATATTTGCCCGTTCCCTTTATACGGTAGGATACCTGATAGCCGCTTTCGCCGCTAACATTGCTCCACTTTACAGAAGCCTTTTTCTTTGAAGTAGATTTTAACGTAAGCGTGGGAGCTTTAGGTTTTGTAACAGCAGTAACCTCAGCGCTTTTTGCAGCCCAGATATTATTGCCGTTTACGGTTTTATATGCCCTTACAGTAAAGGTGTATGAAGTAGCCTCATTAAGACCTGTAATATTATATGCTGTAGAGGTAATTCCAGTTTTAACCGTTGTTAACTTTTTAGTCTTTGTATCATATCTGTAAATACGGTAGCCGGTAGCGCCGCTTACCTTTTTCCAGCTAAGCTTTGCGGAGTTTGAAGTAACGGTTGCTGTAACCTTACTGCTGACACCGGGCAGGGTTGCAACGGTATATATACGAAAACTGTTTGCGTCGGCATCTTTATATCCATTTTTATCGTTAAGCACCCTTGAAACAAATCCGTTATCGACGGCTACATACTTTGGAATTACTGCACCCTTTTTGTAACCGCTGACAACAACCGCTGTGCTTTTACCGATACCGCTGTTTACAACCTTAATTTTAAGATTTTTCTCTTCATCAAGAGTATAAATGGTATTTGTTGCGTCTTCCTTAGCAGACTTTCCGTTATTTACCGCATTATAATTTTTAGCACGGTAAACGGTAACCTTATCTGCTCCGCCTACGGGCCAGGTTTTCATTCCACTCCAGTTCCACTGGTGGTTATACCAAACCTGATTAGGACCGTTAAAGTTAGCCTCATATATTTTAACACCATCAGAATTATCCGAAAGGAATATTGCGTGGTGGGAAACTTTGCTGTTTTTTGTCCATTCAATAACATCGCCTATTTTAGCAGATGCAAAAAGCTTTTTCATAGCTGAATTACTGCTTGTAGAGGCAGTACCAACCTTTGTATAATCGGCACTTCCTTTACAATAGGATATACCGAACACCTTTTTGGTAACGTAAGCGGCAAGACCTGAGCAACCGCCGTACTCCATATATGTATTGCCTATCATACCTGCCAATACCCACTCGTTAAAAGCGCTGTTTTGCGGATAAACCTTGGATATAGCTTCAATTCTCTGCTGAACTATGGTTTTTTTAGCGGCAGAGGCGGAAAGCGGAATAGTGCAAACAAGCAAGGAAATAACTGTGATAAGACATAAAATACGTTTTAAAAATTTCATTTTCATTCTTCCTTTTATAAAGCGTTAAAAGACCCTCCTTTTAAAGTGGGTCTTTTAATATTACTCTTCGTCTTCGGTTGCGGTGGGCTCTTTAATATCGGCTATGGTAACGTCAACTCGGGTTACTGCGGTGCCGGTCATAGTCTGGATTTTTTCCTTAACATTTTCCTGAACACGTTCTGCAACCTCTGTAATATGAGCATCTTTTTTTACCGTAATGAAAACATTAAGCTTAAGTGCGCCGTTAATGCTTTCTACCTTAACACCCTTAAAAGCATTTTTGGTTTTTACAGCCCCTTTAAGGTCTATTGACCTTTTGGAAATTCCTACAACTCCGTCAATTTCCTTAGCGGCAATTTCTGCCATTTTTTCAAGAACTTCTGTATTTACTGAAAGTGCTGTACCGTTGTTATTCATAAAATAATCCTCCGTCAGGTTAATTTTTCAAATAGTTCAAGAATATTATACCACATTTTCAGAATAACTCAACACTTTTTTTAAAAATGAAATTTTGAATTTTTCAATATTTAAGCCACGGGGATAATTTTTATATTGCTAAGAGCGGTACCGGTTTCGTTTGTTACAATGTCCTGAATTTGCAGAGTCTGCGCAGAGGTAAGCCCCTGACTGCTTACAACCACATTTACACCGCTGTCGCTTATAACCACAACCGCTTTCTGGAAGCCCTTTGCTTTAAGCAGGGTTTCAACGTTGCTTTCAAGCTCCATACAAGCCCCAATTTCCTCAATTTTAGCTACAGCCGACGCCTTATCCTTTTCGGTCAGCTTATCGCTTTTTAAGGTTTCCTCTATAAGCTCGCAGGCTTCTTCACGGGCGGCTTCACGCTCCTTTTTGGCGGTTTCAAAATAATCAGCCTTTTCCTGCGGTTTTGCGGCGGTTTCAACTGCGTTTTTGTCCTCTTGGGTGTTGCTCACATACGAGGCTTCGCCCAGATATTTCGTTGAGGACGGCATATACTTGGTGTTAAGCCATACCGCCGCCGCCAAGGCTACCACCATAAGCCCTACGGCAATTTGTCCTTTTCCTAAAACCTTACCCTTTTTCATTGTCAGTTCCTCCCACAAATATAAACTCTTTTTGAAGTTATGTTAAGCGCCGCTGTTACGGCATTTTCGATTTTTTCCCTTAAAAGCTCGTTATCTCCCCCTTCGCAGACCACCGCAACACCTCTTATTTCAGGCATGGCGGTTTTAAGCAGTAGCGCCTCCTCACCGCCTTCGGGCGATTTTACGGTTATGTAGCCCGATTTAAGTTCACTTCCCGTGCTTTGAGAATCACTTTCGGTTTTGTCAGATGTCGTTTCCTCTACCGTGTCGGCATAGGTGTACCTAAGTCCGCTGTCAAGGGTTACTATAACCGTCACTTTGCGGCTGCCCGTTATGCTTTTTACCGTTTCGGCAATATCCTCTTGCAGTCTTAAACGGTATTCCTCGGCGGTCATTTCGGAAGTGTTGTCAGTCGTAGGTTGCTCAGAGCCTGAAAACAAGGTTGAAAAGAATATAAGCATTATCCCCGAAAGTCCGAGTATAACCAGAGTTTTCGGATTTTTAAGCCTTTTTATGATATTTTCCGAAATTTTAATCATTTTCTACAACTACCTCAATATTTTCTGTTAGTCCGTTAAGCGCTGTCATTATCTTTTCTTCAGGGCAATGAGTGAATATTATAACCTTACTAATACTTATGCTGCCCGATTCGGTTTTATTAGTACAAACCGTAATTTTACTGAATTCAATTTCACAGCCTTTAAGGGTGCTTTCAAATACAAATTGTGCGGTTTCTTCATCTAAAGCGGCGGTGTCTATTTCTTCGGCTGAAAATTTTTCTATCTCGATATTACTGTTTTTTGCCGTAATTGACGCCGCCGAAATCACGCTCAAAACGAAAACAAGGGTTAAAATGTATTTAACTGATTTGTGCATAACTCCGTCGGGGGCTAACATATAAAGTGCACCGATAAATACGCAGGCGGCACAAAAGGAGGTTATAAAGGAAGTAAGATAATTCATTTTGCCGCACCTACCACAACTGTAAGCGAAATTATAAAAACCGCACCGATAAGGAGTATTATTCCGCTTAAAACCGACATTACCGTATCCACACTCCGAAGTATTGCCGAAATTTCCGAAAGCGAAAAAAGGTCGGCGGCGGCCGCAGTAATACAAAGCATTACCCGCCATAAAATTATTTCCAGCAAAAGCGGGAGAAAGATAGCCGCACAGGCAATAACACCCCAGATGCCTATTCCTGCTTTGAGTAGCCCCAAGGACGCCGTAACGGTGGTAAGGGCTTCGGAAAGGGCTGTACCTGCTACCGGCACAGCAGAGCCAATAATAAATTTAGCGGTTTTAACGGTAAGGGTATCGGCGGCGGAATTAACGGCGGTCTGGATTCCTAAAATTCCTATAAATACGGTCGAAGTCAGGGACATTGTCCACAAAGCAATTTTTTTAATACCGTCGGCAATGCCGGTTTTAGAAATAATCGGCGACACACCCGACGCAATGCTTAATGCCAAAAATCCGCTCATTAAGGGCAGAACGGCAAAGTTTGCAATAAAGCTTACCGCCTGACCTGCCCCCAAAAGCAAAGCACTCATTGAAACCGAGGTCACCGCCTTGCCCGATGCGGCAGTAACCACAGCGAAAACGGGAATGAATGCTGTCATAAATACGCTGCTGCCCTGCATTGCTTTAACCCCTGCGGTAATTGCCGAATATATAGGAGGAGTTATAACAGCGGCGGCAGAAATAACACAGGCATATTTTGAAGCCGTGGCGGCACTTTCGGTCTGTATTCCCGTAACGGCGGCACTTATAAGTATAATTGCCAATACCGAAGCACCCGTTATAATCGGGGTTTTAGCTCCCGTTTTTAAAAATCCCCATATATGCGTAAAAACATTTTCTGCTGACAGCTCGTTTACAAAATCGGGCGTTTCAGCCGTAATGCCGTTTTCCCTCAAAAACTCCTCGGTTTCCTCGGGCAGAGCCTCAAACAAAGAGTCTGCACCGCTGTTTTTATACTGCTGTGAGTAATAATCTGCCGAATCGGTATTTTGTGCCGAGACGTCGAGCGAAAAACAAAGCAGAAAAAGGATTGTGATTAGAAGTCTTTTTATCATTTTACAAAACCCACCGCAAGCTCTAAAACCGACATCAAAAGCGGAAGTGAAATTATAAATATTGCCACTTTTCCTGCAAGCTCTGCCTTTGCCGCTAAGGAGGTATGTCCGCTGTCACGGCAGGTGTCGGCTATGAAAGAGGACACGTACCCCAGCCCCAGAGCCTTTATTGCCACCTTGAAGTACTCGGGTTTTATTCCGTAGGATTCTATTTCGGCTTTGAGCTCGGCTAAGGGAGCCGCCAGATTTTTAAGAATTAAAAGGGCGGTTATAACCCCTGCCGCTATGGTGACAAGGGTTGAATATTCCTGATTTCTGCCCTTTAAAACGATGCTTAAAACGGCAGAAATAAGCAAAACCGCCAGTATTTTAAACAAATCCCCGTTCATAGTCCGAACAGGCTTTTTACGGTGCTAAACAGCTCTGCCACGGCATTTACCACCATTAAAAGCACAACTACAAGACCTGCTAAGGTAGTAAGCATTGCCTGCTCCTCACGTCCCGAACGTATAAGCACCTGATTGAGAACCGTCACTATTATTCCGATAGCGGCGATTTTAAATATAAAATCAACATCCATTGCAGTCACCTACAAGAAAAAAATACATAAAAACAAGCCCGACAAAAAACCACAGCTTTTGTAAAGCCTGCAAAGACTTTCGTTTTCTTCGCCTGCGGCTTTGCCTCGTTCTGCTATGATTCTGGCATAACCGCATATACGGCGGTATTCGCTCTCTGAGTCTTTAAGTCCGAGCTCGCTTAAAAATTCCTTTAAAATTGATATATCCTCGGGGTATAGGTTGGTTTCATTAAGACTGACAGCATCACCGTCAAATATAAGCAGTCCGTCATAAAAGCTCTGCTTTAAAAGAGGAATTATTTCGTCCTCGCTTATATTAAGCCTTTCTGCTAAATTGGAAAGAGAGCGTGCTATCCCGCACAGCTTTTCAGCCCTTTTTTTGGCAGAATATGATTTAAGAAAGCCCGCCGCAGAGCAAACACCCAATAAAAGAATCATTCCGCAGACCTTAAACAACCACATTTTCCATTAGCTCCCCGACCGATAGAATTTTTATATTTTCAGTTTTTACTCTGGGCAAAACTGCAACCTCGCTTATCGCTCCGCTTCCCAGTAAAGACCTTGTTATACTTCGGCTTTTAAGCTCCTCTACGCTTGATACGTGCGCCGTTGTTACTATGTCTACTCCCGAATAAAAGCAGGCGGTAACCTGATTTAGTTCTTCAACAGAACCGATTTCATCAAAGGCGATAATATCGGGATTCATAGTCCTAAGGGCAATCTCTGCGCCCTTTGCCTTGTCCTCGGTTATAAGCACGTCGGCACAAGCCCCTAAGTCTGCACAGCCCGAAATTTCACCTCGGCTGTCAATAACGCTGACACGTTTAACCTCGCCCAAAGCTCCGTTTGACACCTGACGTATAAAATCACGCAGAACGGTGGTTTTTCCGCTCGCAGGTGCGCCTGCAATCAAAAGACCGCCACCGGAATACTTCTCTACAATGCTGTTTGCCGCTCCGTATATCTGCCTTGCAATACGTATGTTTACCGAGGTTATATCCTTCATAAAGCCCGATTCGGTAAGGGTTCCGCAAACGCCTGCCCTGCAACCGCTTTTCATTCTTATGTACCCGTTTTTAAGCTCATTTGTGTGGGCATAGACCGAATTCTGGCAGAGCAGACGGTAGCTTTCTTCAAGGTCACGGCTGTCCGCCTTTAAAAGATTAGAGCATATATAATAACAGGGCTTGCCGTCGGTTTTAATAAATATGTTCTTTCCGTTTGCACTCAACGCTACGGGGTTTCCGCTTCTAAGGCGGATTTCCTCGGTTTTTTCCTTTATTTCGTCGGGCAGGTTTTTTAGTACCTGCCTTAAATTGTTTCCTATGGAATAAAGGGTAAAATCAAACCTTTTGTCACTCACCCAATCACCTCACACTAAATCTTATTAAACGGTTGTCCTTTTTAGAACAAAATTATCAAGTGATTTTTTGTGTAAAATGTTTTCATAAGGGCGATTATCAGGGTATAATATATAAAAATTTTACCAAACGTTAAAATTTTGACAAATGTGGTTGAAAAAATCAAGGTTTTGTGCTAAAATAAGGCTGGATTACTGTCTCTATTTTTAAAGATGGTAAATTTAATAAAATTCAAGAAATTTTCATACATAAACTTGCTGTTTTAAGGAGGAAAAAAGTATGTCATTATTTAAAAAGCTTGTTTCATCGGTTTTGGTGGTGTGTATGATTTTTACCATGCTGCCCCTGACCTCGATTACCGCCTCTGCCGCAGAAAGTACGGCGGGCTATAAATATGTTCTGGATAAGGACGGAATTGATGTAGGTGCTAAGTATCTTATCGTTTCGGGTACGGTTACAAATTCCTCCGCCTTGCGTATGGATACTTCTACAATATGGCAGTCCTCAAAAACCGATGTTACGGTTGTAAACGGTGAATACATAGACGCATTTAACGGCGAAGCCAACTGTTTGTGGAGCTTTAGTAGTCCTACTAACGGTACCGTTTCGTGTAACGGTCATTATCTTAATATCGAACAGTATACCCGTTATCAGACAAGCCCTGCCACAATGCAGTTTGCCAATTTCGGCAACGGTGCTTACGGCATATATATGCACGGTGGCAGTAATACCAATTTGCAGTACCTTTGCTACGGATATAATAACAACGCAATGAGCTGGTATACGGTGTATAATTACGGTGTTAACGGTACAGACCCTACAGCTTATAATAATCACGTATTCCTTTATAAGCTTGTTGAAGCCGATAACGGTTTTTCGGTAACATATAACGGAAACGGCAATACCGAGGGTCAAATACCTGACGGTGTTACGGGACTTGAAAGCGGTACAGAGTATGAAATTTTAGCCCCCAAAAGCGAGCTTATAAAAAATGTAGGTAACGATACCTATTTGTTCCGTGGCTGGAATACTGCGGCGGACGGCTCGGGAACAGAGTATTCGGTAGGAGATAAAATCACCGTTACCGAAAATGTAACCCTTTATGCTGAATGGTATTTGCAGACTAAGTATGAAATTCGGGTTGTTACCGATTTGGACGATGTACATACCGACCTTTCTGATATTGTAGGTCATGAGGTTACACTTTACGTAAGCCTTAATGAGGACGGTACAAATTTAATAGAGCTTACAAAGACTGAGACGGGTGTTTACACAACCTGGGTTACTGAAAACGGTACATATTATGTTTTTGCCCGCCATGCTGACGGTACACTTGAACAGAAATTCGGTCATAAGGTTATTATTTATAATCAAAGCAGTATCACAGAGCTTCTTAATTACAGCGTTAAGTACGATTTGAACGGCGGAAGCTGGGCAGAGGGCGAAGCGGTTGAGAATTTTAATCAGCACGCCAATACCACAGTTACCGCTACCGATAAAATCCCCGTCAAAGAGGGTTATATTTTCCGTGGCTGGTCGGACGGTAACGGAAATGTAATCGAATCGGGAGGAGTGGTTACAACCGCCCTTGTAGCACCTACGGTTTTAACTGCAGTATGGGACAACCTTGTAAGTGTTACAGTAAATGTTACGGTTGACCACAAGCCTGCAAGTGGTGGTGCAGACAATGCAACCTTAAAAAGCAATGTAAGCTTCCAGCTTTTAAAGGAGCAGAACGGGGTTAACCTGCCTTTCGGTGAGGTTTATAATCTTGATAATACCCACGAAAGCTATCGGTATGCGGACAATACAACTACTTATACCGTTAAAATAAGCGGTCTTGAGAGTGGTGTATATAATTTAAGCACCGCAAAGCACGGATATGAAGTTCACATCACCAAAGAGGAAAAGACTTCGGGAGATACGGTAATAAATGTTGTTTACACCTATGCTCCCGACGGCTTTGACCTTGATTTTAATGTTAAGGTTAATATCGGAGATTTGCCGAAAGAGCTTTTACCCAAAGCGGTAAACGTAAAGGTTACTTGCTGGGATTACGGTTATGAGACGGGTTACGAAGAAACCCCAGACTGGTATATTATTACCCAGCAGGCAGGAACGGAAGCTCCCTCTACCGTTATGATTGACGAAAACGGCAACGGCACAGGCTTCTTTACTGTATGGGGTACACGTAATCAGACGAATAAACCCTATGAATACCGTATAGAGGTTACTCCCTTTGTAATGCCTGACGGTACAGTTCTGCCTGCGACTGCTTCGGGAAATCA
>JAZQHX010000102.1:0-8528 GCA_045540835.1 Acutalibacteraceae bacterium
GGTGTTCAATGTGCTGTTACTCGACATAATATAGGTCTTGTATGACCAGATTTTGTCGGGGCTGTACATTCCAAGCTGGAATTTATAAGTCTGACCTGCAATAAGAGTCTGATCTAATCTTAAAGCAATGTTGGTTGTTGAATAATACTTATCTGCCGAGTTTTTAGCGATTTCTAACTTCAAAACGCCGTTTTCGATTGTACGGGTAGTAGGAGCGGCAGTATTGTCATGCCAGTTTTTGTAAGCAATTGCAATTTCGTTTTCGTCGAGGAATGTAACTGCGTCTGCACTGCCTGACTGTAATGCAGTGTTGCTGTAAGCAGAGTTTAACTGCCAGGACTGAACCTTTAATCTGCCGTTTTCGTCAACCATCTGCTCAGAAACGGGAACATCAACACCGGCTGTGCCGGCTTTAATCATCATTTCGTCAACATAAACGGTCTTAACGGTATCAGCAGTGGTATTTCTGAAGTTTAATGCAACTCTTATATAATTACCTGCTGTAATATCGGTTTCGGGAGTAAATGTGAAATCATGAATTTTATATGTACTGGTAAGAGAACCAATCTGAGTTACATTAAGCTTGGTTGTATGAGTGCCTATGCCAAAGTTTGCCTCGGTATCAACATTAGGACCGGTCTTATTGGCAATATAGTTGGCAAAGCCTGTATTGGTTAAAGATGCCGCATCGCTATACATAATATAAGTCTTGTAAGACCATGCTGTGTCAGGGCTGTACATACCGAGCTTAAAGGTATATTCCTTACCTGCCTTTAAGGTTGTATCCAATCTCAAAGCAATATTGGTTGTGGAAAAATAGTATTGACTATTCGGTGCTTTAGACGATGTTTTAAGCTCAATTTTAAGTACACCGTCTTTAATTGTACGGGCAGTCGGTGCAACAGAACTGTCATGCCAGTTTTTGTTTGCTATTGCAATTTCGTCTCCGTCTAAAAATGTCACCTTATCAGCCGCTTGGTAGGAAGCACTGTACTCGGAATCAAATTCCCATTCCTGAACAGTGTATTCACCCTTTGCCACAGCGGTTTCAGCCGACACGGACGTGGGAACAGCTACCAAAGAAACAATCATAGTAACTGCAAGGAAAATGCCTAAAATCTTTTTAAATGTTTTTGTCATCTTTGTTTACCTCCGTTTTAATATTTAATATTTGATGTGACCCTGTCACAGAACAAACGTGAATTAAATCAAGGTGCCCCCCTTTCGGTTTTTTTATATGTAAATATTTAAAATTGCAGAAATTATCCTACAATACCTACACGGTCAATACTTGCGATAAATTTACGTTGCAGTAAAAGATACATTACAATTATCGGAAGCACATATAAAAGACAAGCTGCCATACTGTATGTTAAAGAGTCGCTGCCGTAACCCGACATATTGTAAATACTTGAAGCCAGCTTTGAAAGGGAAACCGATAAAGGCTGATTATCATTAAGATAAAGAATAGAAAGATAATAGTCCTTCCAATGCCATACCACAGAGAATATGGTAACCGTAAGGAATGCCACACCCGATGAAGGTAGTACCACCCTTATAAAGGTTGTAAAGGCATTTGCACCATCAATATAAGCCGCTTCTTCGAGCTCTTTAGGAAGTCCTTTAAAGAACTGATTGTAAATGAATATAAACAATCCCGAACGCAGTCCTACACCGAACATTGACGGTAGCCAGAAAACCAATCCTGAATTAAGCAGATTCGGTCTTATATCGTGTCCAATAAGTTTACCTATACCGCCGAGTATTCCAAATAAATCGAAATAAGCGTAATTAAGCGACATTGAAACCGCCGTCATCTGAGGTGGAACTAAAATCATAAGAATAACTATTGCAAAAAAGATTTTTTTACCCTTAAAATTATATCTTGCAAAGCCGTATGCCGCTATAGAGCAGGTAAATACCTCAATAAGTCCGCTTAGTACCTGAACACTTACGGTATTAAAGAATGATTTAAAATAATCAAGTGCTTCAATTGCCACCTTGAAATTATCAAGAGTAAAGGTTTTTGGCACCCATACAACACTCGCATCGCTCGTTTCTTCGGGGATTCTGAATGCGTAACTGCACATATAAATAAGCTGTATAAGCACAACATAGCCTATTGCTATAAGAAATGCATATCGCATTATGGATACTACAATATCCGTACCCCGACGTTTAAGCTGATACTGTGATTTAGGAGAAAGCTTTTGTAATTTAATATTTTTCATCACTTTTTCCTCCTTATTGCCAACGTTTAAGGCAGGTACGATAGAACACAACAAACAGCAGAGCCGTTATGCCGCCAACAACTGCAAAATAAAGCCAAAGCATTGCTGAACTTATATCATATATCTGCTGGTCAAGAAGCACCTTATAGGCTTGCGTTATAACCTTATTGTTTGTACTTACGCAAAATTCAACAACGGTATATATTACAACCAGAACGATTGTATTTCCAAGCATTGGAACAGTAATATACCAGAATTCTTCCCATTTAGAGGCTCCCTCAACCTTAGATACCTCATAAAGCTGTTCAGGTATGGATTGAAGTCCTGAAATAAAGAGGACTATCTGCACACCGCACTGCCAGACAAGGTCGAAAATCTGATTTACATAGCCGAAAATAAGATTTGTTGTCTCTGTCGGGATTCCCATTTGCAAAAACAGACCTTCAAAATCGATAAGTCCACCTAAATATGCACTTTGTGCCGCACCGCTTAATTCTTCTACCGAAGAGCTGTTTCCCAAAAACTGCATTACAATACTGTTAATAAAAATTACCGGTATAAAATAAAGCGAACGGAAAAAGCTTC
The DNA here is from genome assembly GCA_045540835.1 of Acutalibacteraceae bacterium. Taxonomy (GTDB): domain Bacteria; phylum Bacillota; class Clostridia; order Oscillospirales; family Acutalibacteraceae; genus UBA737. The sequence goes on from JAZQHX010000102.1 coordinate 2,817, forward strand.
TGCCTATAAATTTTGAATTAAGCACAACCGCAACAATAAAGCTTAAAATCAGAATAATCGGTATCTGATAAGAAAATTCTGTCAGGCTATCCATTAAATTGTTAAGGTATTCGGGAGAACCAAAAAGAGCATATTTAAAATTTTCGAGCCCCACAAAGGCTGTATTAAAACCGCCAAGGTCAACCGAAACCTTAGAAAATGAAAAAGTGATTGTCTGAAACAGCGGTCTTAAAAAGAATAGGAATACCCCTATAAGCCAGGGTAGTATGAACAAAAAACCGTTTCTGCTGTGTCGGCTTTCTATTGAGCGACTTTTCTTAACTGATTTCATAACACTACCCCTTTCCGTTTATAATATAATTCTTCGCTTTTACGGTTCCGAATTCGGTTTCAACATCAGAATCACCGAAATTAACAATAATATTAACACCGTTACTGAATACCGATGTTGCTATCTCACCCGATTTGCTGTAATCAACAAGCTTTGAATTGCCCACGGCTTCTAACACAGGTTTTGCTTCATTTATATATTCGTTAACCGTATTACTTATTCCGTCATAAACGCTCAAAGCCACCGCACTGTGGGGAGTTTTGAATATTGTATCGGAATAATTGTTACAAAGTGAAAAGCTTAGTGCACTGCCGGTTGATATTGTCTCAAGAAAAGTAATTCTCGGCTCGCTCGAAAGGTTTATAGGTTTACCCGAAAGTGTAGCCGAACCCCTGAATACCATCTGATAGAAGGGTATATCCTTATCGAGTGCATAAAACCTTGAAGAAGATGCGGGTGCATTATAAACATAGTCAAGCATACCCGTAGCATAGCTGTTGGACCTTTCACCTAAAGTGCTTATACCCTTTTTGGAAAGGCTTTTAAGTATATTTTTAACATCGTCTGACATATGTGCTTTGCAATAATAGTCAGGTGAAGAATAATCCGAATAAGCAACACTTGTAAGGGTGGAAAGTCCCACTCCCTTTAATCCTGACTGATTTATGCTTTCCGCTATAGTAGACGCCGACTTAGCAAGCGTTAATCTATTTGTCAAATAAGCAAAAACCTCTTCGGACTGTTCTCTTGTAACAATGTTATAGTCGCAATAGCGTGCTCTGACATCGTTAGCGGAAATGGCCGATTCACGTACCTTAAATTCTTTTGCAGATTCGGTTAAAAATACCGTATCAAAATTAAAGAATAAATCTATTTTATTTTTTTGCGACCATTCATTTAAAGCTTTGAGTCCCTTTGCACCACCAAAGGCTTTATCCGCTTCAAAGCCTCCCCCGGCTTCACCGTAATCAAGACCAGATGAGCCAAAGCCTTTGAGATTAACCGCCAATTGTGCATCGGTATTCTTAAGAATATCCGAAAGGATTTCCCTTGCCTGCTCAAAATCAGTAACGGTTGAAAGGGTGTGATACGGAATACCCAAAAACAGCTTTCTTTCCTGCAAACCGCCAAGCATTGTGATTATGGCATCTGCATTTTTAGTTCCCGTTTTAAGCTGTCCGTTTTTTTCTAAATAATTGCGGTAACACTCCGCCATACCGCTATAACCATTATTTTGCTTATCAAGCAAGTAATACTTGACGGTACATTTAGAAAGTCTTACAACATCTTCGGAATACTTTGTAATGTCATTATTAGTATTTGCAGAGCCCTTTACGAGTGAGGAAGCGCTTCCACGCATATTAAAGGTGGGATAAATTCCCGAAAAACCATACTGATTATCCCCTGCCACAGCGGAAATTTCTGCCGTTTCCGCACCCGAAGTTATAACTGCAAAAATTCCTTTATTGCCTGATTTTGCACCGAATACGGGCATTCTTATGCTTTCGGTTTCGGTATCGGAATAAATGGTTTGAGACGAAGCATCTTTACCGAAAACCTGTTCGGAGTACTGGCGCTGTGACCGTTGCTTATCATCGGTATAAATCAGCGCTCCGCTACCCGACGGCGCAAACAAGTAAGAGCTGTTATCATTAACGGCCGATACAAAGAAGGGCAAAAGAGACACGCTCAATATTTTGTTTTTACCCTCTGTAATGAGTGCGTTTTCCACCGAAACGCTTATAGAATCTTCCTCTAAAATAAAGGTTATCGGGACAGATATTCCCACCTTGTCAAAATAATAGGTGATTCTTATTCCCGTATCAGATTTAACTACATTAACATAAGAAGCGTCCGAATTTGTATTAACTTCGTTTTCGGTTTTATTTTTTGCATCAAGATATTTAACCTTTATAGCTGAGCATATACCGTCAGCCGCATAACCCGAAGCAGTCTTGCCCGAAGTATAGAAATCATAAGGTATTGTAGACCATACATCTTTACTTTGCTTATCCTTTACAAGAACACAAAGTCTTTCGTAGTCCCAGCTAAGCTCTAATTTATCATTTTCTGCAATCAAACCCGATTTAACACCCGATACACTTTGAGGCAGCTTATAGCTTTTAAGCAAGTTTTGCTCTGCTTTCTCATCGCAACCGGTAAGAAGAAGGACAGATACTACAAACGCTAAAACTAACGATAAAATTCTTTTAATCATTTATTCTGTCCCCCTATCTTAATGTAACTTCATTGAATACGCTTAGTATAAAGCCTAAAATTTCCTGCCAGAGAGTAAGCACCCCAAAAAGCACAAAGGCGACAATTGCCATACCGAGCACGGTTGCAAGTGCAGTTCCGATAGCCTTAAAGAAGCTGAAATCATGAATAATGGTAATACTCAGCAATAATAAAACGGCTGTAAGTATATAGCATATATTGCCGAACATCTCAAACGGAGAATTAGCCGAGGGAATTAACACATTGGAAAGAACTATATACGCAAAGTTATAGATAATAAGCGGCATTAACGAATAACAGGTTGCGCAGTAAATTTCTTTCATCTTTCCCTTACCCTCAAACAGAATACAAACCATCCAGTTTGTTACTGTCCAAAGAAGTACAATGCCAACCGTACCTATAAGCGGTAAAACGGCATTAAAGTTTGAAAGGTCGGTAATTTTAAACATAAAACCGCCTGCTAAATCTGTAAGAATAGTCGCAACATAGTACATTAACATAAATGCCGTTGCAATCTTTACAGAGCCAATATTTTTAGCTTTAATATCCTGCAGGCTTTCAAATGGATGTATGGTAGTTCTGAGTGCTACCCTTAATCTTACATTTTTTATTAAAACAAGATTTCTTTTGCGACTTTCCACAACAAACAAAACAAGAAGTGATACTAATGCTACCGCCAGAACAGAAATCCACCAGAAATTATCGGAAATAAATTTATCCCTTACTTCTGCAAATGCCTCGGCATAGGTTTCACGGTCAAGACCTGTTTTAGCATATTTCATTGCGGCCTTATAATCCTTTTCCTTTAAAGCCGCCTTTGCAAGACCTCTGTACGCCAACTGACAGTTTTTATCCTCGGCATTTATCTTTTCCCAATAGGGCTTTGCCTGCTCATACTTACTCTTAACCGTAAGACTGTTTGCTGTCATTAAGAGTTTACCGTATTCGGTAATATTAAAACGTGTTATCTTACCTGTCGAAAAATCTGCAACAAGTAAATCGTCTCCAAAAACGCATACACTGCTGGGAGATACAAATGTGCCCACCTGCTCGCCCTTTTGCTTACCGCCGCCGAACACGGATATTACATTGCAGGCAGTATCATAAATAAATATTCTGCCGTGAGTACCGTCAATCGCATAATAGTATCCGTTACCGTCGGCCGTAAGAGCACAAAACGAGCTTGTAAGCGGCACACGGTATTTTGAAAGCATATTTGTAAATGATACGGGATAGTCGGCAAAATTGAAATTATTCGATGTCTTACTCGTAAAATCAGAATTTTTAACAAGTATATTAGTACCCGAAAGACCGAATCTTCTTATCTGTCCGCTCGAAGTACCCGTAAGACCTGCAACAAAGCCTTCGCTGTCTATGCAAATATCAATAAGTGAAAAAGGCAACTGTCTTACAGAAGCATTATGCTTTTCTTCGGTTTCAAAAAGCGATGTTATAAAGTTTTTTATTGCATTTGATAATGAAGTTGTAACATTATTAGCACCGAAAAAGCCAAAAAACTCATAAGTGTCAGAAAAAACCATCATTCCGTAATATGAACCCTGACATAATAGATAGATATATCCATTAGAGTCTCTGACAAGCTTTGTGGGTGCAAAGTCAAAGGTTTCGGGCACTGTTGAATCATCAGGCTTGGTAATAATTTTGAAAATCTTACCGTTTTTTACGCAAAGCAATCTTTTATTTAAAGTATCTGCTATATAAAGACCGCTTTCATCTACAAAGATACCCTTAGCACCCTTAAAATCTATTTTTTCACCGTTATAGGGAATATTTGCTATCTGTGATTTTACCTTGTAATTTTCATCTAAAACCACAATTCTGCCGTTACCGCTGTCAAGCACATATAAAAGCCCGTCAAAGCTTGCCATGTGCTGAAGCTCTGAAAATTCACCTATTTCCAAAAGGTTACCCTCTAAAGTTCCTACGGTTTTGTGGGTTGCTTTGGTTTTTACGGGAGTTTTGGTTGCATACCCCTCCCAATAGGTATAGGTTGTATAGGGTACGTCTTCAATAGATTCGGCTCCTACGTTAAAGCTGCCGCCAAAAATAATAACAGGTAAAAGTATAGCGATAAGGAGTCGGGATATTATTTTTTTCTTATTCATAACCATCTCTCCTAATCCTTAATACCGGCACTACTCATAGTTTCAAGCACATTTGATTGCGTTGCCATATATACAACAATCGGTGGAATCATCATAAGAACCGTTACCGCCATAGCTGAACCTGAACGGGCAAGTCCGCTTGATACAACCGAGCCCATAACACTCGGCAAAGTTTTAAGACTTTCCGAAAAAATAAGGTTTCCGCCGGTAGCCGCCCAAGCACTTTGAAAGCTGAAAAGTGTTAAGGTCAGCCACGCAGGTTTTGCAAGCGGCATAACAAGTCGCCAGAAAATTCTGCCTGCACCTGCACCGTCTATTCTTGCCGCCTCTATAAGCACCTCAGGCACATTTGATTCCATAAACTGCTTTATAAGGAATACACCCATTGTACTGGCAAGAGCCGGCAGTATATATGCCCAATATGTATCAATAATACCTATTTTGGTGAAAATCAGATACTGCGGTACTGCAAGCGTTGTGCCGTTGTAAAGAAGCGAAAACTGAACAAGTGTAAAAAAGATCTTTGTCCATTTGTTTTTAACCTGACAGGTAACAAATGACGCCATAGAGGACACTATTACCTGCAAAACCGTAATTGCAATTGTTACAAACAAGGTGTTCATAACATATCGGCTTAAAGGCACCTCTAAATTTGAAAGCAATTCAGGTAAAGCGGCATAATTTTTAAATGTCGGTCTTACCACAAAAAACTTTGGCGGAAATGCCAATAACTCATCTAACGGCTTAAATGATGTTACAACCGAATAAATAAGCGGAATTATTGTGAAAAAACCTGCAAGAATAAGAATGATTGAATAAACTGCATTACCAAAGCGAGAGCGGGTAAACCGTTTATAACGAGCTGTTTGTTTTTTCATTTACTCACCCTCACTTTCCAGTAGAATCAATAAGCTTACCTATAACCACTCTGGTTATAGCCATTAGCGCAAACAAGAATACAGAAAGTGCCGCTGCATAACCCATTTCGAATCTTGTACCTGAAACATCACTCAGATG
>JAZQHX010000103.1:0-5464 GCA_045540835.1 Acutalibacteraceae bacterium
GTGAAGCGGGTCCCACAGGTCCTCAGGGTCCTGTTGGTGAAACCGGTCCCGCAGGCGGAGTGCTGAACTTTGCAGATTTTTACGCACTTATGCCACCCGACAACTCGGCAAGCGTGGCTCCCGGAACCGACGTAAGCTTCCCCGAGGACGGTCCAAACAGCGGAGCTGATATATCCCGATTAAGTGCAGATTCATTTAATCTGGCACAGATCGGAACCTATCAGGTATTCTTTGAGGTCAGCGTTGACGAGGCAGGCCAGCTTATTCTGACCCTTAACGGAGCTGATCTGGCGTACACCGTAGTCGGCAGAGCCACCGGCGCATCGCAGATCGTAGGAATGGCGATAGTCAATACCACCGTAGAAAACTCGGTACTGACAGTCCGTAACCCCGAGGGTACGGCTGCTGCCCTTACCATCACACCCCTCGCCGGAGGCACACGACCCGTTTCTGCACATCTCGTTATAACCCAGATAGCTTGATTTAGCTGACAAAAGGCACGTTTCAATATGAAGCGTGCCTTTTAATATTTTATCAAGAACTCAATATTTTATTATGTAATATATCACATAACCCCAGCTCATAAGACCGTGGAATATCGCCCAACCTACAGATCGCCAATGAACGTAGCTTATGACCATAGCTAAAGCTGAGCCAAAGGTTATCCCGGTTTTAATACCGTGTTTACGCTTATATTCGTTCTTTCTTTCCTCGTCCCATTGATGCATACGGTATAACAAAAGCTTAATATCATCCCTTGATTTCAAATGGTTATCCCTTGGATCTTTTTCATCATCAGAGGGTATGGTGCTTTTATCACCTTCATTTGCCTTACCGCACAAAAGCTCTGCAACCGTGACACCAAGCTCTTGACATAACAGCTCTATAACCGAATAATCGGGCAGACACTTTCCGTTTTCCCATTTCGAGACCGTTTTATTTGATACTCCAAGCCTTTCGGCAAGCTGTTCCTGAGTAAGATTTTTCTCCCTACGCTTTTTCTGAATGAAATTTCCTATATTGTACTGATCCATTTTCATTCCTCCTTTTTGATGATTATAACACATTTATATGTTATTTTACATCCACTACACAGAGAATATAGGGGAAATCGGATTGAATCAAGGTTCATATATAAAAATAATTTATCTGCAAACTCCAAGAATAAATTTATTAAAAGATTTGATACTGTTTGAAATTAAAAGGAATGAGCCCGATACAATACCGAGCTCATTCGCAGGAGATTTGATATTAATTTTTCATCGAAATTTACTAATACAATAGCAAATAGAGTCAAATCTTTTTCCGTCAAACCTTGTACAGCCCTGAGGTATAGTTATCTCGTATTTAAAACCGCAATTTTCAAGAACTTTTTTTGATTTTATGTTTTCGGGATAGTGAAATGCCGATAATAATTCAATATCAAGATCTTCAAATACATATTTTACAACCCGTTTGACCGCTTCGGTCATATAGCCGTTGCCTTGATAATTCTTATTCAAAACAAAATTCATCATTTTAGCCTTAAGTTTACCGCGATTATTGTCGGGATAAAGTCTGATACAACCTATTACTTTTTTGCTTTCTCTCAGTTCAATTGCCCATCTGTCGCTACTTTCTATATATTCCTTCAAAACGTCATTGGAAATCTCTATAGTTGAATGTGGGTTCCATCCACCTATACAAACGTAAGGATCCTTCATTATATCAAACAAATCGTTAACGTCGCTTTTTTGCCAATCACGCAAGATCAACCGAGAGGTTTCTAACTTTTTCATATTATAGCCTACTTAAAAACTTATAATTTACTATTTGTAATATATCAAATTTTATTATTATATGAATATCGTTTTTTCAAGCACAACTACACCTTCTGGATGTTGTCCTTCGTCAAGAGGATGTGTATGCATTTCCTTTATCACCCATCCATCGTCCAAATGCTTGTTGATAACGTCGGCGCTTTCCTGCCAACGGAATTGGAAGTATAACATTTTCTGTTTCTTTACAACCTTCCTAATGCCAAGCAATTCGTCGACACTTGTTTCAAAATACGATGCAATATTAGGAAGCTGTGTGATATCAGGATAAGAGGTTGAATTTTCCCATCGGCTTATTGCTTGCGGTGAAACGCCGAGGACCTCGGCAATTTGTTCCTGTGTAAGCTTCTTATCTTTACGCAATGCTCTAAATATTTCCGAAAAAGTTGCCATAACACTCACTCCTTCAAGTTGATTGAGTATATTATATCATACAGCGTTATAAAATTGAAATCGTTATTTGAGAAAACCTATCAAGTGTTGGTTGTTTTGAGAAGAATTTACAGTCATTGACTTAATAAAGATAACCAAATGTCAATTCCCATAATTTAATCTTCGTATATTTCTTTTTCCATTATAACGGCACATATACCTGCACCGTCGCCATCACCCGAAAGTTTCATATCGACAATTTTCCAACCGTTAGATAAATAATTGTTATTAACGTAGTCGTTGTATTTATTACTAACGTGATTAGCATATATTTCTTGTTTGATCCTTGGTCTGCCGCGTAATAAATAATCGATACTGACATTAAAAGTATCTGCAATTTGAGGAAGTAGCGTAATATCGGGAAAGCCGCCACCCGTTTCCCATTTGCTGACCGCACGGTCGGTCACTCCTAATTTTTCAGCAAGCTCCAGTTGTGTAATGTTATTTATGTTTCGTAATTCAGCAATTCTTTCACCGATTTTAATTTCATTCATTACAATATCCTCCTGCATCTTTCTGTAATTATTATAGCACACCTGAAAATATAAAGCAACAAACTCATATTTGAGTATTAGCGATACTTAGGCTTGTATAACTCAACTATTTGTAGAGTTGAAATCAAAGCGGATATTGTATATCACCAAGTTCACAAAAATATGTGTGTTAAACGATATGGCGGTATTCTCTCATTGGCACTTAAGTTCATTCCTCATCTATTAATCCCATATCCAACTGTTGCTTGATCATCTCTTTAACAAATTTACTGTCTGTATTTTTATATGCCCAGATCTTTTCTTGACATATATAGAATTTATTCGGGCATTCGTTATAACCCAGATAGCTTGATTTAGCTGACAAAAGGCACGTTTCAATATGAAGCGTGCCTTATTGTAAAATCACCCTTTCGGGTGGTTTCTTGGAAGTCGGTTATTAAAAAATATACAGGTAAAAGTGCAAATTTATATACTATTCTTCCGGTTTTCTTTTTCTTAAATCAACATAGCTGGATGATAGCATATCTCCCAGAGTTCTGCCCTTATTACACAAACATACAATCATTTCTACATACGGTATATAAAACGTTATATTTCTCAAAATTAATGCTATGTTTTTTGCAGTATCTTTACTATGGTTGTCATAAACTTTAATTCCGCAAATCAATTTTCCCAGACTTGCACCTTTAAACAGACAATCTTTCAGTAATGGTAATAAAACAAAGCCCAAAATGCCCAGTAGTACACCGTATGCCGAAAACATCCTTATACTCGGACGCAATAAATATTCAACTTCAAATCTTGGACCTGATATAAACAATCCGAAACTAATAAGAAAAATCACATTCCAATCTATAATAAAAGCTATAAATCTGCGAACAATAACTGCCTTCGTGTTCTTCATTATAAATCACCACCTTATGATCTGTAAACTTTTTCATTTCGTTTGATTTCATTTTGAGCTTACTCCTTTGCTGTACATTTTATTAGGTTATACCAAGCCTATCGGTTCAGATAAATATGAGCTGTTTAAACCTGATTTTCTCTTTATTTAAGTGTCTGTATTAAGCATTCTATTAAATTCAGTTATTAAAAAGTCGAAATCTTCTTTGTCATAATAGTAATGTCCCGATCGTTTGAGTTCGTTTACCGAGATGTTCGAATTGTTTTTAAAATATTTTTCACTGCGTCTTGAAACCATTTCGTCTTTTCCCGATTGATACACGAAACAAGTTGTATCAAGCAAGCTTATTCTTTTGCGAGTCTGCCGAATTTTTGAAAACAGTTCCATAAATCTAGGTATCCAACCGATATAATGAAAAACGTTTTTATCTTTTCCGATACCATAACACCTTTCTGCCGCCAATGCTTCATGATCATCAGGTCTAATTTTACCGAAATAAACCTTTAACACGTTTATTGGCATCTTGGGTTTAACCGATAAGTATAACGGAACTGCCAGCAAAAACAACTTGCAAACTTTCTCGTTTTTAATGGCTTGCTCTATTGCCAGAAGTGTACCTAAAGAATGAGCAACAATATATATTTTTTCATGGGTTAAGGATAACTTTTCTACAACGGATGTAACTTGAGTTTCCCATTTTATCATTGAAGTTTTAGAAAAATCCCTAACTTCTTTTCCGTGACCGTCTAAAAGTAAATTATAAACCGAAACAGACTCCGGAACTAAGGAAACAAATTCATTAAAATGGTTTGGAGTGCCGACGATTCCGTGGATAAACAAAATGGCAGTACTTGCATTATTGCATATTCTTTTATATTCCTTATGTTCCACGAAATCACCACCTTGAATGTATTATAGCATAAAAAGGATAGAGGTGCAAGGGGAATGCTAACTGATTGCGGTTGGGATAAACAAAAAGCCATCCTTCGGATGGCAATTATTGATTATTTTTTGTGGTTGTTCGAATTATATCACAAAACTTTAAGCTTTCAAATATTATTCATTATTCATCAGCGTAAGCGACTTCATTATTCTTTATTCATTCGAAAATCCGTTCTCCTTTAATGAATAATGAATGATGAATATTGAAGAATGAATAATACAAACAAAAATCCGCTCACTTTCGTGAACGGATTTTCGTTTGGCTCCCCCTGCTGGGCTCGAACCAGCGACAACTCGGTTAACAGCCGAGTGCTCTACCGACTGAGCTAAGGAGGAATATTTGTTGCGGAACTTGTTACAGTTCCGCAATTTGTATTGGCGTCGACCTATCTTTCCGGTCCGTCTCCAGACGAGTATTGTCGGCATAGCACAGCTTAACTACCGTGTTCGGAATGGGAACGGGTGGACCCTGTGCACTAAAGACACCAATTGATGTAAGCGTCGACCTATCTTCCCGGTCCGTCTCCAGACGAGTATTGTCGGCATAGTACAGCTTAACTACCGTGTTCGGAATGGGAACGGGTGGACCCTGTACACTAAAGACACTTACTATTAGCTCCGAAGAGCTGGTGCACCTTCAGGGATTCGAACCCGGGACCCACTGATTAAGAGTCAGTTGCTCTACCAACTGAGCTAAAGGTGCAAATCGAGGTGCAACCTCAATGGAAAATGTCCATTAAAAGCCGAACAAGAGGAAGATTAAACGAAATATACTCAACTTCATATGAAGTTCAAGCCCTCGGTCTATTAGTATCGGTCAGCTAAACACATTACTGTGCGTACACCTCCGACCTATCAAACTCATAGTCTATAAG
>JAZQHX010000104.1:0-3671 GCA_045540835.1 Acutalibacteraceae bacterium
ACATTCTGAAGACCTGCTATGTTTGAAAGGAATGAAACACCCATACCCATCCATAACTGGATAATCATTATAATCGTCATATTATACTCGGGATTTTTAAACCACTGTATAGGCTCGGTAGTAAGACCAAAGCTTATAAGGAAGTTATTAGCATAACCGAAGCTGTCACCCGAGAAAAGAATCTGCCAGATAAAGTATGCATTACCAACAAGGGCGGGTGCATAAAACAAAAATGTTAATACTGTGCGCATTACATGACCGAATTCGTTTATCATCCATGCAAGTACAAATGACAGTAAAAATCCGATAGGACCGGTAATTACAGAAAACTTTAAGGTGTTTACAAATACAGTCATAAATGTACTGTCACCCGTAAACAAACGGATATAATTCCGGAGTCCTGTAAATATCGGTTTAGACACCATATCATAATCAAAAAAGCTTAATACTACCGATGAAAAAATCGGCAATACAGTAAAAATGAAAAACAAACTCAAAAACGGAATAAGAATTATTGCATAGGATGCATTTTCACTTAATTCGCGTCTTTTTTTAGGTTTTGCAGTCTGACTGCCTATGACTTTACGCATCTCTTATCCCCTATTCTCGTATTGATTCCATTTGCGCTCAATTTCCTGGTCAACCTCTAAGCCCCATTTAAGAAGTACATCTTTGGGGTTCTCGTTCTGATTGGCTACATTCCAGAAGCTTAAATCAACCGCACGTGAAACGTAATAGCTGCCGGGAACTTCTTCTATTTCCTTAACGTTTTTCCAAGCTGATACAATATCACCCTTCATTTCGGTGTCCCATGACATTTTAGAGAAGGCTTCAATATTTGATACCGCAACTCTACCCGTAGGACCTAATACCGATTCAAGATTATTGGTATAAGAAAGCTGAGTATCATCTCTTGTCCACCACTTAAGGAATTCCCATGCGGCTTTTTCATTTGATGTTTCTTTAAGTATACAGCAGGCTGTTCCGCCGCCCGATGAGCTATGGTCAACCTTTCCGTCTGCTCCTACCGTTCCGGGTATTTCGGTTACAGCCCAAAGTCCTTCGATTTCAGGAGCTGCAGCCTTTAAGGTTGTAAAGTTAGTATATTGTTCTATTCCTAAAGGACAGGTACCCACTCTGAAACGGTTATAAAAGCTCATTGTAATCGGAACTTTAAGCTTAGTATAAAAATCTGTCCATTCTTCAAATACTTTTATAACGGCCGTATCTGTAAGGGTTGTAGCACGTCCGTCCTTTTTATATAAATCCAAATCATTCTGCAAAAGCAGACTTGAGAACAGATTAAGACTTCCTATGCCGGTATTAACCTGATTAACAGTAGTAATCTGTGTATAAGGAAGCCAGACGTCCATATTATTTCTTGCCAACAATTTGGCGGTTGAAGTAAATTCACCCCAAGTCTGCGGCACTTTAAGTCCCATATTTTCAAATATGTCTGTACGGTAGAACATAAGGAAGAAGGTCTGAGTATCGGGCAGACCATAAATACCGTCTTTATATCTGTAAGGAACCTCTGCACCGTCCTGGAAACGCTTTAAAACCTCGTTGCAATCAGAGAATTTGCTCAAATCAAGAAGCACATTTCTCATAGCAAGATTAACCGGTTCACTTCTGGGCTGCTGCAATATTACATCAGGCTGTTTACCCGACAGCACCGATTGCACAATAGTAGCATTCGTAACCTTAACTTCTACGGGTATTTTGGTTTCTTCGGTAAAGGAAGACTGTATCAGGAAATTGAGTACCTGCGCCTGGTCTCTACCCCAGTTAACCCAAATAGTCAAATGGTCTTCACCGTCTTTTACGCCCGAAATATTATTGTAATCGCTCATAAAGGACAATATAAATCTCTTTGTAGCAAAAAACAACTGCTCAAAAAAGCCTGCGTGGCCGTAATCCGGTTCTTCTTGGGGAGCAGCGAGAATTATACGGTCGATTTCGAGCGGCATTTCACGCATTTCGTTCAAAACCGAAGCTAAGGAACAATACTTTGAATAATAATCCGTAACATAACGGTGTGCATTATACTTATTTTCAAGCATTTTGGTAAGTACCTGCTCCATTGCTTTTACGGTAGAATCATAGGAGCTACCCTCTTCACCTGCCAATTTTTCAAGTAACGAAGATGCCTTTTTAAGGTCAGTCATAGACTTTTTAACGCTTGCTTCCATATCAGGTATGGTTTCAAAAAGGGTGTAGTCACGGTAATTATCAGGTGTGTCACCCGTAATCTTAGTGATTTGCATATAAAGATTACCCAGATTTGAAACAGTATCTTTGAGAAGCATACTGATTTCTACAATAGGACCGGGAGTAGCCGTTAATGTGATTTCGTGCTCACCCTTGCCAAGATATATAAGGTAGGGTTTACCGTTTTTATCCGAAAAGGTCAAGCCCTCCCAATCGGTACAGTAGGCAAAGGAAATCTCTTCGGCCTCGCTGAAAGGCAACATGCCGTCAATAGTCAGCTTTCTGTATGTACTTCCGTTAATAACCGTAGATTGTCTGTAAGAAAACGCTAAATTATAAAATCCGTCCTGCGGTACATTTACTTTCCAGCTTATATATTCTCCTGCGGCTTTCCAGTTAGCACCGCCTATATAATTGATTTTATTGGTTGAATCACTCGACGGGGTAACCGATGCGCTCGTATTATCCGAACGGGGAATAAGCCAGTATGTGCTTAAAACATCGGCATTTTCACCCTCTGCTATAACAGGCTCACCCTTATAATTTTCCGAATTAGAAGAAGGAGCAGAATACTTTTCGGATTCCACCACAACCGAAGCTTTAATTTCATCTATATAAAAGCTGCCGTCAACAGGGATAATCTCAATACTGTGACTTCCCTTTTCTAAATCAAATACATACGGGTCAATAGACCAACCGCTGTTATCTATAATATAGTTAAAGATATTTTCTTCACTTGGTAGAATTTCAGGTGAAAATTCATTTCCCAAACCGTCAACACGCTTTTTATCATCCAACTTCCACATTCTGGGCAATTCAAGTTTTTCAGCCGCCTCAAAGGGATATTCGCCGTTAAGCTTAAGTCCGAAAATCAGATTAGAGGTTCCCTCGTCCAAGGCTTTATAAGAAAATCCTAACTTATATTCACCGTCTTTTTGAACTTCAATATTTAGTTTTACGGAGTCAGCACCTACTGCTATTTCTTTATCTACTTCTGCAGTAAAGCCTGCCGCATCTTCATAAAGTGCAGCTTTATCTGCCGAAGCAGGAACAGAAAAAAATATCAGCATTATAGATATTGCGGCAAACAACGCCGTTAATCTTCGTAACATATATAAACCTCCGTATTTTAAATTTGATTTCAGGCTTCTGAATTTAAGTATTTTATTCATTGGTCAAGTGGTTGATAAAATTATTTCACGTTGATATTTTCGTTAAAAATAACCAAACAATATTCCAATTACATTTTATAATCATACAACATTATACAATATAATTATATATAACCTAACCCATTTACACAATTAAGTATACAATCCAAAAATATAATTATATTGCTTTTTTGGGATTCCTTTTTATGGTAATGGTGCTATATATTTATAAATATATGCGTTATATACTTATATAAAAACACAGAATTCTCCCTTGTATTTTTCATTTAATCATCTTAAAATATAAAT
>JAZQHX010000105.1:0-3786 GCA_045540835.1 Acutalibacteraceae bacterium
CTTTTGAAGTAATTTCAGCTTTCCCTTCATTTATATATATTAAGCCTTTATCCTTTAATTCTGCGATAAATTCATCTCTTACGGGAATATCAATGTCAGGTGATTCGCTGTAAACGGTCAGCAGCATTGCGCTGTGAACACTTATACCACTTCTTTTCGCATAGGGTTTGAGTGCTTTTATATACTGCGGCAAAAAACTGAAAAATTCTGTCCAAATATCTGTTAAATTTCGCTCCAAAAATTAACACCTCTCTTTTACAATTGTTATTCTACCTCTTTTTCTTCCAAAAGTAAAGGATTAAGGCAAAATAAACAAAATTTTTTTAAGCATTTAAAAATATTATTATATATTCGAAAAATAAGATTTTTCATTAAAATAAAGTTGACAAAAAAAACAGAATATGTTAATATAAATACGAATTTTGAAGGTTCTTTGTGACTGACGGTATTAGTGGAGCACCACATGAATCAAAGAACCATAAAGCCGACCGTCTGGGCACACTGAACATTTGTTAAGTTTAGTGCGCCCTTTTTTAATGCTTAAGCTTAATTTTTTAGGAGGACTTTATATGAAAAAAATCGGAATTATTATGGGAAGTGACAGCGACCTTCCAACCGTCAGTAAAGCGGTTGATACCCTTAAAAGCTTTGGAGTTCCTTATGAAGTACACGTTTTCTCCGCTCACAGAACACCTGTTGAAGCCAGAGATTTCAGTATAAATGCAAGAAAGAACGGTTTTGGTGCAATTATAGCCGCCGCCGGTATGGCAGCTCACTTAGCGGGAGCAATTGCCGCAAACACTACCCTTCCCGTTATTGGTATTCCGATAAATTCAGGAAAGCTGAACGGCGTTGATGCTCTTTTATCAACCGTTCAGATGCCTTCTGGTATTCCGGTTGCAACGGTTGCTATTGACGGCGCTGTTAATGCTGCTTTACTTTGTATTCAGATATTAGCCGTAACTGATTCTGATTTAGCGGACAAACTTGACAGTAAGCGTGCTGCTGATTCACAGAAGGTACTCGAAAAGAATGCCGCTGTTGAAGCACAGTTTAATTGATTGATTTGTAATTTATTTAAAAGGAGATATATTCAAATGGAAAAGAAGCTCATTTACACAGGAAAGACCAAGGACGTTTATAAGCTTGAAAACGGCAACTGCCTTTTAAAGTTTAAGGACGATTGCACCGGTAAGGACGGCGTGTTTGACCCGGGAGAGAATCAGGTAGGAATTACTATTGACGGTGTGGGCGATGTTAACCTTCGTATGTCTATATATTTCTTTGAAAAAATCAATGCTGCAGGAATTAAAACACATTATGTAAGCGCAAATCTTGATGATACCACAATGGAAGTATTACCTGCTAAGGTTTTCGGTAAGGGACTTGAAGTTATCTGTCGTTACAAGGCTGTTGGTAGCTTCTACCGCCGTTACAGCGATTATATTGAAGAAGGCGCAGATCTTCCTGCTTATGTTGAAATGACCTTTAAAAATGACGAAAAGGGCGATCCGCTTGTAACAAAGGACGGTCTCATTAACTTAGGTGTTATGACTGATAAGCAGTATGAGGATATAAAGAAAATGACCCAGGATATTACCAAGATTGTAGCAGACGATCTTAAGGAAAAAGGACTCTCGATGTATGACATTAAATTTGAGTTCGGTTATGATCCAAACGGTGATGTTATGCTTATAGATGAAATTGCTTCGGGTAATATGCGTGTTTATAAGGACGGAGAATATATCGATCCTATGACCCTCTCTAAGCTTTTCTTTGCATAAATTAAAAAATATCGGGGTGAAATAATCACCCCGATTTAACCATATTTAAAGGAGATAACCCCATGGGAGGATTTTTCGGTACAGTCAGCAAAAAGGACGCTATTTCGGACGTTTTTTTCGGTACTGACTACCATTCACATTTAGGCACACGCCGAGGCGGTATTGCCGCATACGATACTGAAATTGGATTACAAAGAGAAATTCACAATATACAGAACTCACCTTTCAGAACCAAATTTGAGGGCGTTTTTGACGAAATGAAGGGTCTTTCTGCAATCGGTTGCATAAGTGATTTTGACCCACAACCCTTGCTTATGCGAGCAACAATCGGAACTTATGCAATTTGCGTTATAGGTATTATTAACAATACAGACGAGCTTATAAAGAATTATCTTGAATCTACTGGCGGACATTTCGGAGCCATGACGGGCGGTAGAGTTAATTCCACCGAGCTTGTAGCCGCACTTATAAATCAAAAAAATAATTTTGTTGACGGAATTAAATACGCACAAAGTCTTATTGACGGTACAGCCTCCATACTTATCTTAAAGGAAGGTGGAAACCTTATTGCTGCACGTGATCGCTTTGGCAGACTTCCGATTCTTATAGGTAAAAGTCCGGACGGTTATTGCGTATCATTTGAATCCTTTGCTTATCAAAAATTAGGATATGAGGACGAAAAGGAATTGGGCCCGGGTGAAATTGTTGAAATCACACCCGATGAAATAATACAGCTTTCCCCTCCTGGCGAAAAAATGAAAATTTGCTCATTCCTTTGGAGCTACTACGGTTATCCGACATCTACATACGAGGGTGTAAACGTAGAAATAATGCGTTATCGCAACGGTAAAATTATAGCTCGTCACGATAAAGAAAACAATATTGCGCAGGATATTGACTATGTAGGTGGTGTTCCCGACTCCGGTACTCCTCACGCCATAGGATACTCGAACGAAAGCGGTAAACACTTTGCACGTGCGTTTATCAAATACACTCCTACCTGGTCAAGGAGCTTTACACCAACCAAACAAAAGGAACGAAGCCGAATTGCTAAAATGAAGCAAATACCCGTTCACGATCTTATAAAGGATAAATCTCTACTTTTTGTTGATGATTCGATTGTCCGTGGTACACAGCTTAAAGAAACGGTTGATTTTCTTTACAGCCACGGCGCAAAATCAGTTCATATGCGTTCAGCTTGTCCACCGATTATGTATAGCTGTAAATATTTAAATTTCTCACGTGCTACCGACCCTATGGAGCTGATTGCCCGACGCACCATAATGGAGCTTGAGGGCGAAGAAGGCTTTAAGCACATTGAGGAATACTCGGATTCCTCAACCGAAAGAGGTAAAAAACTACGTAAATGTATTTGCGAAAAATTCAATTTTTCTTCCCTTGAATTCCAGACACTTGACGGAATCATAGAAGCAATAGGTATTGACAAGGAGTGCTTATGTACCTACTGCTGGAACGGTAAAGAATAAAATATAAAGGAAATAACTCTTATGAATAATTCACAATCAAAATCTTACGCCGATGCAGGTGTTGATATTACAGCAGGCTACAAAGCCGTTGAACTTATGAAAAAACATATTGCAAGAACCAAGAATGACGGTTGTCTTGACGATGTAGGTGGCTTTGGCGGTTGCTTTGGACTTCCCATTGCAGGAATGGAAGAACCCGTGCTCGTAAGCGGCACTGATGGTTGCGGAACTAAGGTAAAATTGGCTATTCTTCTTGACAAGCACGATACAATAGGTATTGATGCGGTTGCTATGTGCGTTAATGATATTATATGCGTTGGCGCAAAGCCACTTTTCTTCCTTGACTATATTGCTTGCGGAAAGAATATTCCCGAGAAAATTGCAGAAATCGTAAGTGGTGTAGCTGAAGGCTGTGTGCAGTCGGGTGCGGCACTCATAGGTGGTGAGACTGCAGAACACCCCGGTATGATGCCTATAGACGACTATGACCTTGCGGGCTTTGCAGTAGGTATTGT
>JAZQHX010000106.1:0-5383 GCA_045540835.1 Acutalibacteraceae bacterium
GCTTTTTTCTTTGTGAGCATTGTAAGAACAAAGAGAGTAGCTATTACAAGTGCAATACCAATTGGAAGAACAATGTACCAAGTAGGAACAAATCCTGCAATTAAGTAGCAAACAAAAGATATAGCCGCAACTGTTATTGCATAAGGTAACTGTGTAGATACGTGGTTAATGTGGTCACACTGTGCACCGGCAGAAGCCATAATTGTAGTATCCGAAATAGGTGAACAATGGTCGCCGCAAACAGCACCTGCAAGACAAGCAGAAATACCAACAATACCAAGCTCGCTTCCCACAGGGAAAATGCTTACAACGATTGGAATAAGAATACCGAAAGTTCCCCAAGAAGTACCGGTAGCAAAAGCGATAAAGCAAGCAACAACAAATATAATTGCAGGCAAGAAATTAGACAAAGCACCGGCAGAAGCTAATGCACCTTCAACAAAAGCACTTGAATCAAGCAAAGAAGTAGTATTTTTTAAGGTAGTTGCCATTGTAAGAATCAAAATAGCTGGTACCATAGCGATAAAGCCTTTAGGAATACATTCCATTGCTTCCTTTATAGTCATAAGACGACGAGCAACAAAATAGATAATAATACCAATAAGTGCTATAAGACCGCCCCAAGGAAGTCCAACAGTAGCATCTGTATTTGAGAAAGCATCAATAAAGTTAAGTGAAGAATCATAATTAGCAGAAGCAAATACCCATTCTTCGCCCATACATCTTCCAACATAGAAAAGTGAAAATACGCACACACCGATAAGGAATACTATTGGTAAAACCAAATCAATTACCTTACCCTTTGATGTAGCAGGAGCTTCCTCTTCTTCACTACGGTTTCCACCCGAAGTGAATAAATCACCATTTTCAGCATTTATTTCGTGAAGTCTCATTGCGCCGTAATCAAAATTCATAATTCCAATAGCAATAATAAATACAAAAGTAAGCAATGAGTAGAAATTAAACGGAATAGCTTTACAGAAAAGTGAAATACCCTGACCGTCAGGTGCATAACCGGAAACGGCAGCCGCCCAGGATGAAATCGGAGCTATCATACAAACGGGAGCCGCAGTAGCATCAATAAGGTATGCTAATTTCGAACGTGAAATCTTAGCTTTGTCGGTTACGGGACGCATAACAGCGCCAACGGTCAAACAGTTGAAGTAGTCATCAATAAAGATAAGAATACCAAAAAGGAAGGTAGCGAGCATTGCACCGAATTTTGACTTTGCGTGTTTTGCTGCCCATCTTCCAAAAGCCTGTGAGCCGCCTGCTTTATTAAGTAATGCAACTATAATTCCAAGCAAAACAAGGAAAATGAAAATACCTGCACTACCTGAAACAGCAGAAATAAAGCCATCATTAACAACGGTATCAACAGTATGTATAGGATTGAATTTTGTTGCCAAAAGTCCACCTGTAATAATACCAATAAATAGTGAGGAATAAACCTCTTTAGTGATAAGCGCTAAACAAATAGCAACTACCGGAGGAAACAAAGACCATAAAGTACCAACCGGATTTGTAATAGAGCCGGTAACAGCGCAAACCACAGCGAATGCAACCGCAAAGGCAACTATTAAAAGCTTAGGGATAATTTTTTTGACCTGCATTTTAACACTCCTTAAAATTTAAAAAATTCCATTAGAAATGATACCATAACTGAGAAATATTGTCAATAAATTTTAACAGTTTGTTAATAAGTTGTCAAATTCAGTTTGTTCCTGCCAAAAGCTTTTTAAGTAAAACATAATCCTTTAACGTACACTTGCCGTCAATATTTATATCAGAATTATATAACTGATAATCGTCGAGTTTTATTTTTCCCGATAAATACTTTCTGAATGTGGCTAAATCCCCTGCATTAACCGTATGGTCTCCGTTTGCATCACCATCATTAAAACCGTAATTTGCATAAACGAGTGCATTATACTGTTTATCCCCGCTTTTAGATATAAGCTTTAATCTTGCAGTATCGCCTTCAACCCTTATAAGCTCGTTATGTACTTCCTCAATAGTATAACACCCAACCAAATTATAGTCCTTATCATAGATATACATAATATCATCATCCGAATACGGCTCTAAAATACCGAGGGTTAAAACCACCTCTAAATAGCCTGCATTTTCGTATGTGATACTGTATGTGCCATAAATATATTCTCCGCCATGATAAAGCGTAGGTTCAACCGATTCCTTCTCTTTGAAAATATCGTTTCTTCGTCCGCAAATACTGCAATATCCGTTTTCCCAGGTTTTAGTATTATGACTATGCTCTTTTCCGTCTACGTAAATTTGATAATTGGTTTGTTTTCCGCCGTAATTTACTTCAACAAACTCATATCCGTAAAACAACCTATCAATATTTTCGTCGGTCATTTCAGCGGTTATATCAATCAGCTTTACGGTATTATCATCATAAGAAGCCTTTATAAGACCGCCCTCGTAATCGAGCTTTACAAGTCCCTGCTTATATTCGGTTTTAGGATTAGAAAACATTTCAATTCCGGTTACATTTACGGGGATTTTTGTAGCGTTAGTATGAATAGTAGCATTAAGCAACGGCTTATTAAAAACAAAGTTGGAATCGCCTAAAAAATCATTCCATTCATCTTCACTTCCGCCGAAATAAATATTCTCAAGACTATTGCAGTTATAAAAAATACCGTCTAACAAATTGCAATTTATATTTTTAACAAAAATATTTCTTAAACTACTGCACGAAGAAAAAACATCACCGCCGAATTTTGAAATTTCGCCGAGAATTTCAACCCTTAAAAGATTATCACAAGCCGCAAAGGCATTGGCTTTAATTTCAGTAACACTTTCGGGAATTTCGGCATATACAAGCGAATCGTTATTATGAAATGCATAATCCTCAATAACAGTAACACCATTTGGGATATTGACGGTTATAAGATTAGTAGCGCTAAAAGAGTGTTTACCAATATATGTAAGTTTGTCGGGCAAAACAGCATAAGAAATATCAGTTCCGCAAAAGGCATATTGACCAATGGTAGTCACAGTACTTGGAATAGTTACCTTTTCAATATTATAGTTATAAAATGCGTATGAAGCGATATTTGTAACTCCTTCTTCAATAACCACTTCATTAAACTTATGATTATGTAAATACCAAGGAGCTTTTTCATAGTTACCCATAGATCCGTTACCGCTTATAGTAAGCACGTTATCTTCAATTACCCACTTGCACAAACCGGCAACACCGCTTACTTCGTCATAAGCACTTGCAGTCAATGAACTTACAGGTGCAATACAAAAAATCATAATAACAGACAAAAGAACAGCAGTTAATTTACAGAAAGATTTTTTCACGCTAATTCCTCCTTGAATTATATAAAATAAAAAAGTGTGCAGCCTAAGCCACACACCGAAAAATACATGGCTCAACTGCTGCCACGCAAGTTTTTTTATAATAACACAACACAAGTATGCTAAAATCAAGCCTGTATTTTTACCGAAATAAAAATACACACTTATGTTGTGATTGATTATTAAACTTTACGTGGCAATAATATTTTACCATCTATAACATAAAAATGCAAGAAATTTATTTTATATAAAAAATTAAGGGCTGTAAAACAAATTAAAGTTTAAACTAACAATAATTTATTTTACAGTCCATTTTAAAATTTATCATCAATTATAAGAACACCTATTCCCTCACCTAAAGTGCCTCCGTTTTTAAGATGGTTTAAAACTGCCGTTTTAAGGGAATTATCAGCTTTTACGGTACTGAGTACATCTTTGCTGTATTCAACATCAAAAACACGCCAGAAGTCACCGTTGTTATTATCGTGAATGTTTTTGACTATATCGAATAAATTGAAAAATTTCTTAATATTTGATTTTTCGCTATAATTCGTAAAAAGTGGCTCATACAAAAGCCAGGATTCGCAAAACAGAATCAATTTGCCGTCTATAAGCTTATCTCTATAAAAACGGTATGCCATACGCAAGGACTTTATAACATCGCCAAAATCAAGCGGCCCTGCAGACGGAATGTGTATATAGTAAATCAGGTCTCCCCTTTTTACAATTCCTTTGTAATCATCAACAGGACAAGTTCCCGACTGATACTGAAGTCTGCCTAATTTAAAGCGGTGCAGGCGGTATCCGTTTCTAAACCACCCTAAAACAAAGGTACCCCAAACATCGTATACCTTTTTACATTCGTAAAGCTTAAATCTAAGGTCATTCATAAGCTCATAAAAAAGCTCATCAGAATATCCGTTTTTTTCAAAATCGCTATGTAGTCTTTTACTTGAAAGCAACAAAAACAGCATATCAACAGAATAACGGTTAATCTCTGTTCTATCGGCGATTTCCTGCAAGATTTCTTTATATTCATGCTCTTCGCTTGTAAAAAAACTTTCCTCTGCTTTATTAAACAAATCCGATATTCCGTCTGTATTTTCACAGCATTTTAAACAATCTGAAAAATATTCTATCGCATCAACGGGAAATTCGAGCCTTTGTGCTATTTCCTTTATCATATCAATCTCCATTCAGCCGCTAAAGCGTCACTATATTATGTGATAACATGATTTTTTACGCTATACCTCACAGTATAGAATTGAGCCATTTGATTTCACGCTCATATTCTTCCTTGCCGTCAATTATTTTAAGCAGACTTTGCGCCGCTTTAGTAAAGGCAACCTCATTAGCATTCGCACCTTTTCCAGCAAAGTCAAAGAAATTCTCATAACAAATTTTATTTACAACATCGTCACTCAAATTCAAGCCCCTAATTATATGTCCGCCATAGCATGGCA
The DNA here is from genome assembly GCA_045540835.1 of Acutalibacteraceae bacterium. Lineage (GTDB taxonomy): Bacteria > Bacillota > Clostridia > Oscillospirales > Acutalibacteraceae > UBA737. The sequence goes on from JAZQHX010000106.1 coordinate 4,797, forward strand.
TAGCAAATTCTGAAAAATCGTGTGTTATTGCACTGTAAACCAACAGATTCAGCTTTTCGGGTTCAGCGCCGCTGTCAGTATCTGTACCATAAAGTATTCGACTGCTGTATTGATTGAAAAACTCCTTCCATTCTTCAATTTTATTTGAAAAACCGACATACATTTCCCAACCCGGGGTTAAATCAAAGTAAACATTAGGATATTTTTCAAGTACACGGCGAGCTTCATCAATAAAGTTTGACAAAAAGTAAAAATGCGCAAGGCTTACCTTTAAATCAGGGTGCTTATCGAGCATCTCAAAGGTTTCGTCATATAGCTCCTGCTTGGTTTTAAATGTACCGTCACCATAAAACCACCCTGCCTTTAAAGCATTAGGGCTTACTTTAGTTATATCCCAATTCTTTTCGGGGTCAGCACAATGAATTGTAATTGGAACGTTCTGCTCCTCTAAAAGTGAAAACATTTTATCAAAGCTACGGTCATTTAGTCCTTTACCCAATTTTTTTCTTAAATCAGGTTTCATTTCAAGGAATTTCATTCCGTCAAACCCTAAATCAATTAGTCTTTGCGCCTGTTTTTCATACGGG
>JAZQHX010000107.1:0-4419 GCA_045540835.1 Acutalibacteraceae bacterium
CACGAAAACAATGCCGAGGATTTTTATATAAAGAATAATATTTTTGACCGCAGTACACACTGCATTTTGCAGATAAATGCTGCTAAGAAAAAGTCTTTACCGTCACTTTGTGGCAATAAGTATATACATAATATGAATGGCTTATTCGGTCGGTACGATGTATTGCCGACTAATAAGAATTATAATGAGGTTCAGTCTGTTTATAACAGCGATATAGTAAAAACTATTGAACTTATAGATGAATTTTCCGAGGTTTATTTCATATAAAATAAACCTTACTCCGCATTATAACCATTATAATACGGAGTAAGGTTTAAGATTTATTTTTTGGGATTTTTGCTAGTTCGGTACTGGCTCGGTGTCATACCAACCTTTTTCTTAAAATAATAGGAAAAGTAGGAGGCATCATTAAATCCGCATATATCCGCAATTTCGACAACGCTTAATGTGGATTCAGCCAAGTATCGCTTTGCATTTGAAAGTCTTATAGATATAAGATAATCAATAGGAGTGATGTTTGTAATACTTTTAAATGCCTTAATAAAATAGCTTTCACTCAAAGCTACGTTATGCGCCAAATCCTTAATGGTTATAGGCTTTCCAAAGTTTTCCTGAATATAGTGGCTGGTCTTTGAAAGTATTGCGTTATCAATATCAGTAGTATCCTTTTGTTCTTCAAGGTAGTAAATGTCCGACAGTATTATGAAGAAGAGCTGATTTAATAACAAAAGATTAGTCTGACTGTCATTACCCTGATAGGAATAACAAAGCTTGTCAAACAATCTTATGTATTCGTTTGGGTGAGGGGAGACAAAGTGGGTAGGAATCTGACTTAATAGCGGGTTTGTGGAAAGCTCCTGGAAAGAAGAATTTTTATCCTCTCTCGGGTCGTCTTTGTAAGAAGTATGGCATACCTTTTTGTGGGAAAAATCAAGGGTTAAGGCATAACAGTTATAGCTTCCCGTGGATATTGCACATTCACCCGGCTTGCGGAATACCACCGAATTACAGCCGATAGAGTATTTATTATTATTAACCGTCATGGTTCGGTTTCCGCTTACATAGAAATCAAGCTCATAATCCTTGATTATTCTTGTGTGTTTATCGGTCGGAGCCATTTCCAACTGGAATTTTTTCATACCAAGAATATCAGGGTCAAAAAAGAAATTACTCATAAATTAAACTGCCTTTCAAACTGAATACAATTACAGTATATCATAAAACTGTTTTATTAGCAAGTAAAAAACCGATATTTCCGGCTTTTTTATATAATTATATTGTTATATTATGAATTTTTAATTAGTGAGGTTATAGTTATGACAAACAGCAAGCACAAAGTATGTATTGTAGGAATGGGAGAATTTTCTGATTTTTTCATTCCACTATTTAAGGATCACCCCGATGTGTGCGAGGTATCAATTGCTGATATTGTACCAGAAAGATGCGATGCGGCGGCAAAAAAGCATGGTCTTTCCCGCATTTTCTGTTCATTAGAGGATTTCCTTTTGAACGGAAAGGATATTGACTGTGTTGCAATATTTACACAGCGTCAGCTACACGGCAGTATGGTTGTTGACTGCCTTAAAGCAGGAAAGCACGTTTTCAGCGCTGTTCCTATGGCTACAAGTGAGGAAGAAATTGCTCAGATTATCGACTTGGTTAAGGAAACAAGACTTACATATATGACAGGTGAGACCTGCTATTATTTCCCCTGTGCAGTTTACTGCCGTGAAATGTATAACAAGGGTATGTTCGGTAAATTTATGTACGGCGAAGCTCAGTATTATCACGATATGTCCACCTTCTACTATGCGTTCGAGCATTCGGGCGGTAAGGATTGGAAGCGTGTTGCAGGTATTCCTCCTATGTACTACGGCACACATTCTACCTCTATGATTGTATCGGTTATAGGTGAATATGTTAAGAGTGTTTCTTGTATGGGATACTATGATAACCACGAGGATAACGTTTACGGAATCGGTAAAAACAACTGGGACAACCCTTTCAGTAACGAGACCGCTTTAATGCGTATGTCGGGTGGTGGAATAGCACGTGTTAACGAATTCCGCCGTGTAGGTATTGCAGAAAAGCCTTCGTCATATATTACCTGTTTTTACGGTGATAAAGCGGCTTATGAAGCATCTGTTACACAGCACGCATTTATTAAAGGCACTACCGACGGTAAGGAGAATACCCGTATTGACTATGTAAGCGATTTAGTAAATACAAAATCCTTTACCGCAAATAAGGAATTGCCCGAAACCAATAAGAATTGGTATCCTATATCCGAGCCTGCTCACAGAGGCTTTGCTCCCATTCACGATTTGTCGAGACTTCCTGCCGCATTCCGCACAGTTCCCGATACCGTGCATTATAATTCGCACCCATTCCTTGTTGACGACTTTTTCAGAGCCGTTGTTTCGGGTAAGCTTCCTCCTAATAATGCCTGGGATTCTTCAAGATATATGCTTCCCGGACTTACTGCGCATAAGTCTGCATTAAAGGACGGTATGCCTATGGATGTTCCGGATTTCGGTGATGCTCCTGCAGATTGGGAAAGACTTACCTTTGAAAAGAAGGATTATTACGAAATAATAAAATAAGTTTGAAAGAGGAAAAGAATGAGAATAAAAAGATTTTTGAGTTTGAGTATTACTCTTACAATTCTTGTTACCGCTTGCTTTACGGGAACTATCAGTATATCTGCGGCAACAGTTACTGCAACTGATAATCATTCGGTATATTCGAGTGATTTCAGTGACCCTGAAACATTATCTGACTGGCGTAACACTTCCGACGGTGATGCGAATTATGAGAATCTTACTGCTGCAATAGAGGACGGAAAATTCGTATTCAATAATGTCAATGCAGACGGTAGTCATTTAAGAGGTATGAGATTTATACCTGATAAAAAAAGCGTTAACCAAAGAGTAGAAATTACCTTTACTGCTCAAAAAGGACAAAAGCCCTGCGTGTGGGCACGTGTTAATCAGGCGCATAAAGGCAATGGTAACAGCTTAGAAGGCTACTTTTTGATGTTAAATTATAATTATTCCGCTAGCACAGCAACTCTGGATTTATCTAAAAGAGTATCGGGTCTTAACTACTCCATAGCTTCTACAAAGGCAGGCACAATGATAGACGGTCAGGAATATCGCCTTGAAATGTTGTGTCAGGGAACGAATCCCACCTTAATATCCGTAACCCTTTATACAATGGTAAACGGTGTAGATACGGTTGTTTGTCATAATACATTTTTAGATAACGAATCCACACTGCAGACAGCAGGAAATGCAGGAATGGCGGGTGCTAAAAATGGTAGTGCATCATCCGATTTGGCAATAGATAACTTCGTGTATACTTCAACCGATAATGTTACGGGAAAATATTATGTGGAAGAAATAGTAGCAGGTAAGAATGCAACCTTTGGACAGGTGGTATATTTAGACCCTACTAAAAAATATGTATTATCTGCACATACAATAGATGTGGTAGACGGTAGTGGTTATGAATATGTAAATCCTTTATGGATAGAATATGAGCCCGGCGGAACGGGATATAGAGCCTTGACCGACAGAAAACTTCTAAACAGTAACCGAACAGAAGAAACGGCAACTGCGGCAGGCATTGAATATAACGAGTACCATACTGTATTTTATAATGAGTTTGACCTTTCAGAGCTTACAAATATAACATTAGTAGAGGCAGTAGGAAACAAAGTAAAGGTTATAGTGGGCTTTAGAAACGACAATTCTGCTAATTCAAAGGGTAAGTTTTCGCATTTTGCTCTATATGCCGCAGATGACAAAAACAAGACCAATCTTCTTGTAAACCCTGATTTTAAAATGGGATTTTACGGTTGGAATGATCAGGCTACTTTATTTACAGGTTATACCCAGATGAAAGAGGGAGAATCAACAGCTACCTATGCAAAGCTGAGTGATTCACTCAGCGAATATGAATATTATGACCTTTTCAAGAACAGTACTTATACCATAACCGAGGGTGACGCAACAAAAGACGGAACTGTAAACCTTAAGGATTTAGTAAGAACCAAGAAGATTTCTTCGGGTATAGGCGAGTATTGCGTAGCAGTAGATTACGATAAAAACGGAATTGTTTCAGCTACTGATATTGCTTGCTTCAGAAAGCAGATTTTAGGTATTGAAGAAAATGATGAACAGGAGATTGAGGGTGTGAGCGAGACACATAAAATTGCACGTATAGGTTATAGACCTTATGATAGTTCAACTCCACCTGAGCAGTCTTTGGCTTCATACAGAATGGCGTATGAAAACGGATATAAAATTCTGCTTTGTGATGTGCGCACCACTTCTGACGGTTATTTCGTAGCCTTGCACGATAAGACAATAAATCGTTATGCTACCGATTCTGATGGTAATAGATTGCCATATAAAG
>JAZQHX010000108.1:0-6992 GCA_045540835.1 Acutalibacteraceae bacterium
TCTTATCACCACTTTTCAGGCTTTTTGCCTTTAAACTATATATAGTTTAGCACAATTCTCTTAATATTGCAATTTTTTGTTGTAAATGAATAGTAATATATGGTATAATATATAAGTATTATAATGGTTAAATAGTTTTAAAATAACCATTGCAATGATTTTTTCAGAAATGGAGACTTAAGTTTATGTCGGAAAAAATTATAAATCTGGCAGAGGGTGCGCAAGGTCTTTTCATCAAAACCGACCGCTTTAAAACCACCCTTATTTCCTTTAATTTCTATTTACCCTTAGCTAAGGATACCGCTGCAGAATATGCACTACTCCCCTTTATCCTTACTTCTTGCAGTAAAAAATATCCTGATTTTTCGCTACTTAACTATAAGCTTAGTAAGCTTTACGGGGCAAGACTTGATGCAAGCGCTGAAAAATACGGTGACTGGCAACTTTTAAAAATGACCATATCTGTAATAAACGACCGTTATTCATTAGACGGTGAATCACTCATAATCCGTGCTTGTGATATGCTATTAAGGCTGATTTTTGAGCCTAATATCGAAAACGGCGAGTTTTCGGAGCGTGATTTAGAACGTGAAAAGCGTAAGGCCATCGAGCATATTAAGGGCGACATAAGCGAAAAGCGCATTTATGCAAAAAACCGCCTTATTGAGGAAATGTATAAAGATAAGGCTTACGGTGTGCCTAAATGCGGAAGTATTGAAGATGTAGAAAAAATCACAGGTGCTTCTCTTTATACCGCCTGGTGCAATATGCTTAAAAATGCCTTTGTCCGTGTTCACGTAATCGGGGCAAACGTACCTACGGGATTTTTTGATAATATTTCCGAAAAGTTTTCCGCACTCGAAAGAGAAAATATATCCACTTGCAAGTACTCCGAGCCAACATACGAAATCGATACTCCAAAAACGGTTACCGAACGTATGGACGTAAAGCAGGGCAAGCTTTGTATGGGCTTTTCGAGCAAAATGTACGGTAATGATGATAATTCTCTGCCGTTGCTTATTATGTCGGATATTTTCGGTGGCGGACCTTATTCAAGACTTTTTTCAAACGTGCGTGAAAAAATGAGCCTTTGCTATTATTGCTCGGCTTCATCAACTCGTATGAAGGGGCTTATAACGGTAGATTCGGGTGTTGAAACCGCAAACTGTGAAAAGGCTGAAAAAGAAATTTTAAATCAACTTGAAATAGTTAAAAATGGTGATTTTTCCGACTTTGAGTTTGAGTCATCTATAAAAAGCATTTGTGACACATTTAATTCTTATAACGATTCTCAAAACCAGCTTGATAACTGGTATGCCCTTAAAATCAATAATGATGATGTTTATTCACCAGAGGACGTTGCCAAAATGGTTATGAAAATAACACGTGAAGATGTAATTTCTGCCGCTAAGGGTGTAAAGCTTCACACCGTTTACAAACTGCTTCCTAAGGAGGGATTGTAATGAAAAAGGAATTTTTCGAAAGCGATATAGGAGAAAGCTATGTTAAAGCGGTACATTCTTCGGGACTTCAGATTTATATACTTGAAAAAACGCAGTACAAATCCGCATACGCCATTTTCGGCACCAAATACGGCTCTATTGATACCTGCTTTTCGGTAGACGGAAGCGAAACAAGAGTTCCTGAAGGCATTGCCCACTTTTTAGAGCACAAGCTGTTTGAAAGTGAGGACGGTGACGCCTTTACAAAATATGCTAAAACGGGAGCTTATGCCAACGCATTCACCTCTTTTGACAAGACCTGCTATCTTTTCTCCTGCTCGGATAAATTTTATGAGAATTTAGATATACTTCTGAACTTCGTGCAGTCTCCCTATTTCACACAAGCAACGGTCGAAAAAGAACAGGGTATTATCGGTCAGGAAATAAGAATGTATGATGACAGTCCCGGCTGGCGTGTTATGTTCAATATGCTGCTTAGTATGTACAAAAATCATCCCGTAAGAATTGATATTGCGGGCACAACAGATTCTATTGCACAGATAGACGCCGACCTTTTATACAAGTGCTACAACACCTTTTACAATCCTTCAAATATGTTCCTTTGCATTGCTGGTAATGTTGATACAGACCGCATTTTAAAGCAGGTAAAGGAATCCTTGAAGCCGAGTGAGCCAATTGAAATAACACGCATTAACGAGAAAGAACCTCAAGAGATTGTAAAGCCTTATGTAGAACAGTCTTTAGCAGTAGCACAGCCGCTTTTCTGCTTTGGATATAAAGAGACTATGGAAAAGCCGATACGTTCCGTAAAAGAACGCATACGTACTGCTATTTTAATGGAAATTATTGCTGGAGAAACTTCTCCCCTTTACAAAAGACTCACCGACGAAGGACTTATTAACGATGAATTTTCCTCCGAATACTTTACAGGTAACGGTTATGCTGCCGTAATTTTTGAGGGTGAATCAAAAGACCCTCAAAGGGTTGCAGAGGAAATTAAAAAAGAAGTTGACCGTATTAAAATTGAGGGTATTGACAAAAAGTTGTTTTCGGCAATACGCTGTGGAATGTACGGCAACGCTATTCGTATGTTTGACAGTGTCGAAGGTATTGCAATGCAGTTTGTTGACTGTGCAATGCTTTCAAGCGGTCTTTTTGATGAAATCAAATATCTGAAATCGGTCACAGCAGATGATGTTTTCAAACGCATTTCCCTGCTCGATAATAACAAAACTGTTTTGTCTGTTATAAATCCGATAGAAGCACAGGAGTAAAATAATGGAAGTTACAATTTTCGGACTACACTTAACACTAAAACAAATTGCCTTTACGGTTAAAATAGGCAGTTTTCATTGGGACATTTACTGGTACGGAATACTAATAGCCTTAGGCTTTATGTTAGCCCTTATTTACGGCTACAGAAATGCAAAACGATTCAATATCGACGTTGACCGTATGCTTGATGTTATTCTGGTTACCGTTCCCGTTTCAATACTGTGTGCGAGAACCTATTACGTACTTTTTGACGGTGAGCCGCTTAACGGCATAAGCGATTTCTTTGGATTCGGGGATTCATCGGGATTTTCGGGGCTTGCCATTTACGGTGCAGTTATAGGCGCATTTGCGACAGGCGCTTTGATGTGTAAATTAAGAAAAATCAAGCTTTTCGATATGTTCGACCTTGCTGCTTTGGGCTTCCTTATCGGTCAAGGTGTCGGTCGTTGGGGCAACTTTGTAAATCAGGAGGCTTTCGGTTCACTTACAGGCAGTAGCTGGTGGGGTATGCAGAGCGTTAATACTGACAGTAAAATGCTCGAATTAGGTTTAGAGCCGGGTCTTGTTCACCCCTGCTTTTTATACGAATCAATCTGGTGTATTTTAGGATTTTTCCTACTGCATCATTTAAGTAAAAAACGTAAATTCAGCGGTCAGATTATACTGATGTACTGTGCGTGGTACGGTTTTGGCAGAGGCTTTATAGAGCTTTTGCGTACTGACAGTCTGTATCTTAGCATCTTCAAAGTATCGTCATTGCTTTCCTTCCTGCTGTGTATCGTGGCGGTAGCGCTATTGGTAATAATACCTAAACGTATGGCAGAAAACAGTCAGGGATATTCCGCTCTTTTTGCTGATGAGGATGATTTACCCGATATCGAAAACGATGAAGAAACTACCGAAGAAAACGAAACAATAGAAAACATAGAAGAAATAGAAGAAATACAAGAAAACGAAAAGGAGCAGGAAAATGGCTAAACTAATTGACGGAAAGGTAATATCTGCCGCTGTAAAGGAAAGGGTTAAAAACGGCGTTGCAGAGCTTAATAATAAAGGAATTACGGTAGGACTTGCTGTAATAATCGTAGGTGAAGACCCTGCTTCTAAGGTTTATGTCGCAAATAAGAAAAAGGCTTGTGAGGCTTTGGGTATAATTTCCGAAGAATACGCTTTGCCTGAGACAACAACCGAAGCTGAATTATTAGCTCTAATTGATGAGTTGAACAACAAAAAAAGCATTAACGGCATTTTATGCCAGCTTCCCCTGCCCCGCCATTTGGACGAAAAGCTTATTATCAATTCCATCTCACCCGAAAAGGACGTTGACGCTTTCCACCCCGTAAATGTCGGAAAAATAATGATTGGTGACTTCGATTTTGTACCCTGCACCCCTGCCGGTGTTATGGAAATGTTAGCATTTGAGGGTGTTGAAGTTGAGGGTAAAAACTGCGTAGTTATAGGACGTTCCAACATCGTAGGAAAGCCTATGAATATGCTTCTGCTCCATAAAAACGGCACGGTTACAATCTGCCATTCAAGAACAAAGAATTTAAAAGAAATTTGTGCAGGTGCCGATATTTTGGTAGCCGCTGTCGGCAAAGCAGGATTCGTTACTGCAGATATGGTAAAAGAGGGTGCTGTTGTAATTGACGTTGGCATTAACCGTGTAGACGGCAAATTATATGGCGACGTTGATTTTGAAGCCGTTAAGGACAAAGCAAGCGCTATTACGCCTGTTCCGGGTGGAGTAGGTCCTATGACCATTGCAATGCTTATGCAAAACACCCTCACAGCCGCAAAACGTCAGAACGGAATAATTTAATATGATGTCGTATTTAAGAAAAGTATTTTTAATTATTACATTGCTGTCAGCTTGTATACATTTTACTGCATTTGCTGACAGCAACATCACCCTTACCCTGCCCGAAGGCTTTTTTATTCACGAAAAAACTCCCGAAAAGGTGGCAGAAATACTTGGTATGGAACAAAGTCAGCTTAATGATTACTGTATGAACAACAGTATTATTTATTTAGCGGTTGACAGCAGTAATTCACGTCAAATCCGTGCAACGGTAAGCAAAAATAGCTTTTCTAACAATATTGTGAATATTTCACAGCTTACCGACGATAGAATATCAAGTCTTGCTCCTGATATAGCCGGTATTGAGGGTGTACGTGGCGAGGTTGTAAAATTGGGCGGTCAAAAGTTTTTAAGAATACAATTAAAATCGGAAGACAGCGGCGGCGAATATATTCTCACTCAATATATCACCGTTTCACAAAGGCAAAATTTTGTTTTAAGCTTTTATAACAACAGCGATGTTAACGCTGAGTATATTGACGAAGTTTTCCAAAGCTTATCCTCGGATATGTTTGAGGATACAAAAACCGAAGATAACGACAGCGGCGAAGAACAAATCAGCTTATTCCTTATAATCATTCCAATAGCTGCAATAGCCCTTTTGCTTGTCTGCATAGGCTTAGGCGTTTCGATAGTTATAGATATAAGGAAAAATAAAGACGAAGCCGACGAATACGAAATTGACGGAGATTACAGCGAAAACGATACTACTCCTATTGAAAAAATCCAAGAAAAAAACGATAACGAGGTTTAAAAATTAGAGCAAAAAACAGCCTATAAAAAACCATTTAATTTTCTTTAATTTTTTTCAAAAAAAGTATTGACAAATCTGTAATTTATGGTATAATAATTCTTGCTTGTTTGGAGCGTTAGCTCAGTTGGTTAGAGCAACCGGCTCATAACCGGTCGGTCCGGGGTTCGAGTCCCTGACGCTCCACCAAATAAGCATTATTATTTTGAGTTGGAGTTCCCTATTCAAGATACATATATAAATCAGCATTTTTAATTTAATATAGGGGTATGGTGTCAATGGTAGCACACCGGTCTCCAAAACCGTTTGTGAGGGTTCGAGTCCTTCTACCCCTGCCAGTAGTATCCACACACTTGTGGACAAAAAATAACAGCGATTTCTCGCTGTTATTTTTTTATTTTATCTTATTTCTTTTTCAAAAAGTTGAATTAAAAAATCATTTATTCCGTTTGCTGCTTTAATGGTTGCAGACATCAGTTCATCATTATCCATATTTGCAAAGTCAAAATCATAACCATTATATTTAATGAGTTTTGTTATAAATATTCTTTGTGTTCTACCATTTCCTTCACGAAAAGGATGTAGCATATTAAGGGTTATATAAAAATCTACTATTTCGTTTATAAACTCTTTTTTATTTAGGTCTTTAAAATAATTATTGCTTATAAGACGCTTAAAACAATTCTCGCAAAGTTCTTCAAGTTGATTTACGGAACAAAAATTAGTTCCTTTTTTTGATATATCAACTGTCCGTAATTCTCCCGCCCAATCATATATATCCTCAAATAAAACTCTATGGATATTTTTATAAAAATTAAAATCCATTGGAAGTTCAATAGGCATATGTTCAAGTATTATGGATTTTGCAAGCGTTATATCTGATTCAAGAATTACTAATTTACTCTCATCACGAACATCAAACTTATTAATAAGGCAGGTAGTTCCTTCATAACAGTTTGCAGTAGAGCTTTCTATACTGTAACCCATTACTAAGAAACACCTGCCTTTGCCTTAACTAATGAAATATATTCTTCCATAGTTATTTCTTTGTTAAGGAGTTTTTTGCACCAAAGTTTTGCTCTTTCATCAACAGAAAAGCCTTCCATTTCAAGAGAAGCAGTAGCGGTACGAATACTTTTTTCAATTTGTATTTCGCTCAAAAAATCAACTCCTTGATACTTATTATCTTGATTTTAACATATACAATTCAAAAATTCAATAATAAAAAATAGGATTACTGTTTAAATTTTGGCAATCCTATTTTTTCTTTGTATTTCTTCCTTAACAGTATATGTACCTGAAATATTGTATTCTACAGTGATTTTATCTTTATAAATAATCACTTGCTTCACATATTGCTCTACTATTGCTTTTTGATTTTTTAGTGTACCACTTTTAAGCAACCTTTTAGCTTTATTAAAAGCAGAACGCAATTTCTTTTCGTCAATATCCATTTCGGATAACTTTGCTTCTGCATCTTTTAAAGAATTTTCATATTGTGATTTATTTGCCTTTTTGCGTAATTCACGGCATCGCTCAGAAACATATTTAATATCCATGGATAATTGTCTGGTATTCAACACAATCACCTCCCGTCCTAAAGTGTTGAAAAATGAAAAGTCGGATCGTAGCCATGTCGTTC
>JAZQHX010000109.1:0-3166 GCA_045540835.1 Acutalibacteraceae bacterium
CTGCTAAATTCCCCTCCCCGTTAGAAAGGGTTACAGCCGATGTCAGAATATCCGCAAGAAAAGCAATCATACTTAAAAAAGCCGGGTTATTTACAATTCTTTTGTAATTGCCCATAAGTAATTTTATTGCAAGAATCGCAAAAAGCGCAGCAATATACCTGAATGCGCCGTTACCGACAGCAGGCAAAAAATAACCGATAAAGGCCCCTATTGCCGCCGCAGGTGTATATGTTGCAGAACAGCCCGCAAGGAAAGCCAGACCAAAGGGCAAAAGCCTGCCAAAAACCACCGCCTTAGTGGCAGTCAGTGCACATAAGGCTATACCGAAATGTATAATTCCTGCCGAAAAAAGCTCCCTTACGGTATAGTCCTTGGTTTCTCCCGATAATTTTAAAATATCCTTCAAATCAAATCACCGCTTACTCAATAATTAAGGGACACAGCCTGTCCCACTAAAAGTATACCTACTGCGGTCGGTTTATTTTGTCAAAGCGGGGAATCATATAATAAGGGTTTAAGGTAATTTTTTGAATAAAAGGTCAATTTGTGGGAAAATTAAGGATAAATTTTATAGGAGGCAAAAAAATGAAGCGGTTATATGTAGTTTTAATTGCGGTTATATTGCTCGCTGTTACCTGTACATTTTCGGTATCTGCCTTGTCAAAAATGGGTTCGAGCTCCGATGAAGTAAAGGAAATTCAAATGGTGCTTAAGTCCAAAGGTTATTATACTGGAAATATTGACTCAATATTCGGAACACGCACAAAAAAAGCCGTTATAGCTTTTCAAAAGGATAATGGACTCACCCCCGACGGAATCGTGGGCAAAAAAACACTAAAGGCTTTAGGAATTAAAGAGGGCAAGGACGGCTACGGCGGTTATTCCTCGGCAGACTATGAGTTACTTGCAAGAATAATTTCTGCCGAAGCGAGAGGTGAGCCGTATTCGGGTCAGGTAGCCGTTGGAGCGGTTGTTTTAAACCGAATAGAGCACCCTTCTTTTCCCGATACACTGTCGGGCGTTGTATACCAAAAAGGTGCGTTTTCCTGCCTTAACGACGGTCAGTTTTATAAAGAGGTATCCGACAGCGCCTACAAAGCCGCAAGAGATGCCATTAACGGTATTGACCCGTCAGGCGGTGCAATATATTACTACAACCCCAAAAAATCCACAAACAAATGGATCTTCAGCCGACCTATTATAACCGTTATAGGTGAGCATAGGTTTTGCAGTTAAATATAATTATAAATTCGGTGCGGCTTAAAACCGCACCACTGCTTTTTATATTAAACTTAACCGACAATTCATTTTTTAAAATTTTTATTACTTATTACCCTTATATCTGCAACATTTTACTTGACTTTATACTTACTTCGTGATAGAATATAAAAAATGAAAATTCGGGTTTTACGAAAAATAATATGCGGATTTTTCTGTGTATTTTTCCTTACCTTTTGGTGAGGGATTTTTTGTGTAAATCCGTAAATAATGAGTAAAGGCGGTTTAAAAATGGAATTCACCCTGAAAAACGTTCACATTTATAAAAACGGTTCCTTTTTGACGGACGATTATTCCCTGAATTTAAACAGTCCTGCTGATACTTTTCTCGCTTTACAAGGCGGTATTGTTTCTCAATTTAATAATTGCTTTATTTTTCCGGCCTTTTGTGATGTACACGTACATCTAAGGGAGCCGGGTTTTTCATATAAAGAGACTATTGCTTCGGGAACAAAAGCGGCGGCTCACGGCGGCTACACGGCGGTTTGCTCAATGCCGAACTTAAGTCCCGTGCCTGACAGTGCAGAAAACATCAAGCTCCAGCAGGATATAATAGATAAAGATGCCGTAATCAAGGTTTACCCCTACGCTTCTATAACCATAGAGCAAAAAGGTGAGGCTTTAAGTGATTTGGCCCAAATGGCAGAAAACTGCATTGCCTTTTCGGACGATGGCAAAGGCGTACAAAACGAAGAGCTTATGCGAAAAGCAATGCTTAAAGCCAAAGCAAACGGCAAAATGATAGTAGCTCACTGTGAAGACAACTCACTTTTACACGGCGGATATATTCACGACGGCGAATATGCGAGACTTCACGAGCATAAAGGAATCTGCTCTGAGAGTGAATGGGGTCCGATTGCAAGGGATATAAAGCTCGCTAAAGAAACGGGTTGCAGCTACCACGTGTGTCACATTTCCTGTAAAGAGAGTGTGGACATAATAAGAAAAGCCAAGGCTGACGGTGTGGACATTACCTGTGAAACCGCTCCTCACTACCTTGTTATGAACGATATGGACTTACAAGAGGACGGCAGATTTAAAATGAATCCGCCGATACGTAGCGAAGAGGACAGACTTGCTTTAATTGAGGGCTTAAAGGACGGCACTATTGATATGATAGCTACCGACCACGCACCACATTCATTAGAGGAAAAATCAAAAGGGCTCGAAAAAAGCTTAATGGGTGTTGTAGGAATCGAAACATCTTTCCCGATTCTTTACACAAAGCTTGTAAAAACGGGTATAATAAGTCTTGAAAAGCTGATTGAGGTTATGGCTATAAACCCGAAAAAACGTTTTGGTATAGAAAATGACGATATTTGCATTTTTGATTTAAGCAAAGAATACGTTATAAATCCTGATGATTTTCTGTCAATGGGAAGGGCAACACCGTTTGAAAACGAAAAGGTATTCGGTGAATGCAAATTAACCGTTTGTGATAAAGAAATTGTATACAAAAACTTTTAATATATTTGGGAGGAAAAGATAATGGCAAAAAGAACGGACATTAAAAAGATTTTGATTATAGGCTCAGGACCTATTGTTATAGGTCAGGCTGCTGAATTTGACTATGCAGGCACTCAAGCTTGCTTAGCTTTGAAGGAAGAGGGATATGAGGTTGTGCTTTGCAACTCCAACCCTGCTACAATTATGACCGATACTACAATTGCGGACAAGGTTTATATGGAGCCGCTTACCCTCGAATATATGGCAAAGATTCTCCGCTACGAAAGACCCGACGCTATTGTTCCCGGTATCGGCGGACAGACAGGTCTTAACCTTGCTATGCAGTTAGAAGAAAAGGGAATCCTTAAAGAATGTGGCGTTGAGCTTTTGGGCACAAGCAAAGAAAGTATTGAAAGAGCCGAGGACAGAGAGCTTTTCAAAG
>JAZQHX010000110.1:0-5265 GCA_045540835.1 Acutalibacteraceae bacterium
AATGTAACCCAAAAGCCGTTGTGCAGGGTGAAAAATATCGTTTTACTGTTCTTACTCCCTCTATTATAAGAATGGAGTACAGTGAAAACGGTATTTTTGAGGACAGAGCTACCCAGGTAGTTATAAACCGTAACCTCGAAGTACCTGAATTTACTGTAAAAAAAGACGGTGATACCGTAAAGATTTTCACTAACCACGTTGAGCTTACATATCATACGCAATTTCCGTTCTGCGAATCAAGCTTGACTGCACGTTTTTACGGCGAATGGGGCGCAAACACCCACACCTGGCGATATAAAAATACCACCGTTCCTTACGGCGGTGTTCCTCAGAACTATTGGGGCACAATACGTTCTCTTGATGATTTTGACGGTCCCGTTCCGCTCGAAAAAGGCTTAATGGGTCCCACCTTTACCGAATGGGACGACAGTAAGTCTATGCTGATTGCCGAGGACGGCTGGGTAGAAGAACGCCCTGACGGTGCAATAGATATTTACCTTTTTGCATACGCCGGCAGACATACCGCATTGCTTGACGATTTTCTTAAAATTTCGGGCAAAATCCCTATGCTTCCAAGATATGCTTTAGGCAACTGGTGGAGCAGATATTATGCATATACCGACAAGGAATTTAAAGCCTTAATGGAAAAATTCGAGAATAAGAATATTCCTTTTTCTGTTGCCTGCCTTGATATGGACTGGCACATAACAGATATTGACGTAAAATACGGTACAGGCTGGTCGGGATACACCTGGAACAAGGAGCTTTTCCCCGACCACAAAGAATTCCTTCGTTGGCTTAAATCACACAATTATTATGTAATGCTTAATATTCACGATCGTGAAGGTGTTACGCCTTACGAGGAAGGATACCTTGAGTTTGCTAAAAGGCTTGGCAATATAGATTACGAAAACGGACAAAAAATCAACTTTGATTTCGGAAGTCCCGAATATATTGAAGCTTATTTTGAGATTTTGCGTCACAAATCCGAGGACGAAGGTGTTGATTTCTGGTGGTATGACGGTTTCCCCGAGAATACCAGCACCCTTACCAAAGCCGATATGCCCTTTATGATAAATCATTATAATTATGTAGATAATGAACGTAGAGGTAACCGTGGAATGTTGCTTTCCCGCAGAAGCGGTATGGGCGGCCACCGTTACGGAATCGGTTTCTCGGGCGATACTAAGCCTACGTGGGAAATGCTCAATTTCCAACCCTACTTCACTTCAACCGCTTCAAACACCGGTTTTGGCTGGTGGAGTCATGATATTGGTGGCTTTATGAACGGTATTCGTGATGATGAGCTTATGGTTCGTTGGGAACAGTTTGGTGTATTTTCTCCCATAAACAGAATCCACTGCACAAATAATCCGTTTATGAGCAAAGAACCCTGGAATTTCAACGAGGTTGCAGAAAAGGAGCTTGTAAGACTTCTGCGTCTGCGCCACGAGCTTATTCCCTACATTTATACTATGAACTATAAATGCTGGGCGGAAAACATTACCCTTGTAAGACCGCTTTATTATCATCAGGTAGCAAGCGGACACAGCAAGCCTAACGAATACTTCTTTGGTGACGATTTGGTTGTAGCTCCTATAACCACCCCGTCGGACAAGGCTACAGCTATGGGTCACACATTAGTATTTATGCCAGAAGGTACATGGTTTGACTTCTTTAACGGACGCCGATATGCAGGTGACCGCAACTACAAGGTTTACCGTGATATTCATAATATACCTGTTTTCGCAAAGGCCGGTTCTATTATTCCGCAGGCTGTTCTTGACGGCACAAATGATGTTTCTAACCCCCGTCACTTAAAGCTTGATATATTCCCTGCTGACAGCAAAGATTTTTCACTTTACGAAGATGACGGAATATCTCTTAAATACAAAGACGGTGACTGTGTTATTACCAAAATGGTATGGGAATGGTCAAATAATCCTGTTTTCACAATAAGAAAACCCGAAGGCAATCTTAGTCTTATACCCGAAAAGCGTGACTACACCCTTGCTTTCCGCAAAATTACCGAATGTAAAAATATCAGCGTAACCTTAAACGGCAAACCAATAGACTTTAATGCCGATTATGATAATGATACACTCACAATTAAGGTAACCGAAATTGTGGGCGAATTAAAGGTAGAGTTTTCAGACGATACATTTGTAGCAGATAATAATTACAAAAAGGAAATGGACGAATTACTTATGAAGCTGCAGATGAACAATGCAGATAAATGGTTTATAAGCCAGCTTATGCACCGTGAAAAGAATCCTTCTATTGTGCTTAATGAGATTACCGCCGATAAATATGACATTAACATTCGTAATGCATTAACCGAAATTTTATTAGCACAAGGCGAATAATTTACAATTCCATATAATTATGACAAATCCCCTTTGATATAACTTTAATATCAAAGGGGATTTGTATTTATATTCAGTTGTTTAATTCTTCATTATACTTTCTTTTAAGTTCATTCAAAACCTTAGGATAAAGCTGGCAGGACATACCGCCGTCAACTATAAGCTCGGTACCTGTAATATTCTTTGACATATCTGTACCGAAAAACCAGCAGGCATTTGCAACATCTTCAAAATCCGATATGTCGCCTATTGGTGTAAGGGTGCCGTTTACTATCTGCTTATTGCCCATCTGCACCCAACGCTCGGTTTTAATAGTACCGGGGAGTACCACATTACATCTTATACCATACTCTCCAAGGTCAACTGCCAAAGCCTTGGCGAATGCATTTATACCGCCTTTTGAAGCGGAATATGCCGCACGGTTAGGTATTGCTCTGTAAGCGGTATTGGAGCTAACAAACACAACCGAGCCTTTTCCCGCATACGCATAGCCGCCTGACGGATAATTGTAAAATTCCATACAAGATTTGTTTCAAATACCTCTTGAAAATCACACACAGGTACCGTCCAGAAATCCTGACCTGCGGCAGGGTCTTTAGGGTTAAAGCCCATATTTGCGGCATTCAGTATTACTGTTTCCGCAAATCTGCCCGTTTTATCTATATCGTTGAAAATATCAATAATCTGCTGTTCATTACGGATATTACATTCATATCCTTTTGCAAAAATCCCGTATTCATCAGCTAACCGTTTAGCAGATTTTTGAGCTTCTTCTCCCCTGCGGCTGGTAATAAAAACATCCCAACCCTGACGGGCAAAAAATTCGGCTATACCATAACCCGTGCCCGACTGCGCACCTGTTATAAATACTGCTTTATTCATTTCCTACTCCTTTGTAACCTTGTCAAAAACTCGGACATAATCCACAACAAAAGAATCACCTAGACATTTTTCCGCCTTTTCACTGTGTTTTAAACCGTTTCCATTGCGATATCCCTTAACCTCCGTAGTCAAAAGTATAAACTGCGGAATTTGTGATATTGGCTTTTGTGTACGTCCGGTTTCTTTTCCGTCATAATAAAATACATACTCGTTTTCTGTCCACAAAAGCCCGAATCTGTGAAATTCATCCTCGGCTTTCTTTAAAGCAGGGTAATCTTCATCGGTTATTTTAGCAGAACCATAATTACTATAAGCCTTACCGTTTAAATCGTAGTGTACACGGGCATCTTTTTTCAAATCCGCACCATAACCACCGTAAAAATTACCTGATGTTAGTCGCATATTACCGAAATATTCCATAATATCAACTTCAACACCGCTGAATTCAGGGTCGTATGTAGTACCTATTGATGGAGATTGAATCCAAAACGCACTCCACCAACCGTCGGTTTTTTGTAGTTTGCAACGCACTTCGTAATAACCGTATCGGTGCATAAATGTAGGCTTAGGTAACCTGCCGAGAGGCCAGAAATTATTATCACCGCAGGAATTAGTCTCTTTATCATAAATCTGCTTTGGTATATCAAAGGAATTTGAACCCGTTTGCAATTGGGAAGAACAAATTCTTCCGTCTTCCATTCTTACAGGAGTGAAAACTGCATTACTTTTTCCGTCCAGCTTTACTCCCTTATCGCAAAACGCAGGAAAAGGCTTTCCCCAAAAACTCATACGGTACAACCACTTGGTTTCATCAAGTTCTGCTCCGTCAAATTCGTCTGCCCACGCAAGCTTCCATTCGCCATCGGGCAAAAAACTCGGTTCATGATTTGCTACATCGAATTTTTTCATAACCTATTACTCCTTAAAAATAAAATTCTGTTTTAGCGGGACGAATGTCTGTTAATGCCCCTGTATAATGCCTTAATGTATGAGGCTTGTAAGGGTGCTTCAGGCATTCTTCCTCATTTATTTCTATACCAAGACCCGGTTTATCGGGAATGGTAATATAACCGTCCTTATACTCCAAAGCTTCATTTGTTACGTCTTTGCGCCACTCAACATCGCTGTACATAATTTCGAGTATTGAGAAATTAGGCGTACAAGCCGCTAACTGTAAAGTAGCCGCATTAGCGACAGGTCCCGACGGATTATGAGGTGCAAAAGGTATGTAATAAGCCTCTGCAACAGCGGCAATTTTCTTTAGCTCCATAATACCGCCTGCGTGAGAAATGTCGGGTTGAATATAGTCTGCCGCACGCATTTCAAAAAGGTCTTTGTACGATTTTAAGGTGTAAAGTCTCTCCCCTGCCGAAATTGCAACGGGCGACTTATCCCTTACTGCTTTTAATGCCTCTAAGTTATCAGGCGGTGTGGGTTCTTCAAAGAACATAGGACCGAATTGCTCAAGCTCTTTAGCGATTTTAATACCCGTCGGTACATTAAATCTGCCGTGACCTTCAATAAGCAAATCCACATCTTTTCCTACCGCATCTCTTACCGCTGCTACGCATTCGAGGGCTGTATTCAAATCTTTGTTGGATATTTCCAGATATGATTTACCGAATGGGTCCCACTTCATAGCGGTAACACCACGCTGTACGGCAATTTTTGCCTTTTCGCCAAACTCTTTTGGAGTCTTAGCACCTGCAAACCAGCCATTTACATATATTCTTACTTTATCGTTAATCTTACCGCCAAGCAATTGGTAAACTGGCACACCTAAGTGCTTACCTAAAATATCCCAAAGTGCCATTTCGACAGCAGACAAAGCAGACATTAAAACCGCACCGCCACGCCAGTAGGCATCCCTGTAAATATCGTGAAAATGCTTTTCAACATTCAATGGATTTTTTCCTACAAGGTATTCCTTAATATGCTCCACTGCACCGATTAAAGCCTTTTCTTTGTATTCGAGTGTAGCTTCCCCCACACCGGTTATACCTTCATCGGTATAAAC
>JAZQHX010000111.1:0-8964 GCA_045540835.1 Acutalibacteraceae bacterium
CGTAAGAATACCTATCCTATAACGTAAAATACCGCCTTCATACCTCAAAGACAATATTAAGCATCTTAAAATAGGATTTATCTTTTTCAATTATCCGATTCACCGATTTAGACACAGGATCACTTACAGTCCAATTTTAATAATGCATAATCATCCATATATTCGTCGCTTTTTCCATCCACCCAGGTATTGGTTAAATCAAAGCACCAAGGAGATACAGATTCATAATATTTTATATCCTTAAGATGATGTGGTCCAAGCAAATTGCGGTTGCTTAAGACAAATTCAACCTCAACAATATTCTCGCCTTCGACAGCAAAATCACTAATATCCAGCACACGTTCATAAACAAGTTTTCCTGCATATTTACCGTTAACATTAATATATGCTATTTGCCATGTACCATTAAAACGCAATTTAATATTTTTTTTATCAAAAAATAATTTTTGTCTCAGTTTAAGTTTGTCTGTAAGAAACGGAAATCCTTCTATCACAGGTTCGGTAACGGTCTTCGGCAAAGTATCTATATAGAATTCATCACCCAGAACGAAACCTTTTGCTGCGCTATCTGTATAATTATGTTTGGAATAAACACCAAAGTCGCCCGAAAGATAAATGGCCTCTATTTCGCTGTCATATACAAGGCAATTTCTAAGACTTTCAGTTACATTTTCCCCAAACAAGGCATAATAAACCATATCGTTCTGATACCAATCGGTCTTAAAAACATATTCATTTATTCCGAGTTTTACCAAATCGGTTATATCAGATATAAGTAAATTTTTTTCGACTGTTGAAGTTTCATTGAAATCAAATTTCTTGCCGTTTATCCATTGATTTATAGCATTGCATTTTTCCACAGCCAGTTTGATTTTTGGAGGAATGGTTTTTATCTCAAATTCATATTTAAAATATATTTCTCCACTATAACGTTCCTCTAAAAGTTTCGCAAACAAGCCAGGGCACGGATATTTCTCAGAAAAATTAACCCCATCCTTAGAATATCGCACATAATCCACCGTCATTTTATTAGAAACCTGACAAACCTGGGCATTATCAAGACAAAAGATTTCTTCACTCAACTGATTTTGAATTTCGGGATATTCTTCGTCCAAAAATAGTATTGCTGATTCACCGGGTTCAAGGGATATTTCAAGCGGAATATTCTTTTCTTCAAGGGTTATTAAATCAAGCTTTTTAAAAGAGTTAATTTTAACCCCGAAATCAAAAGACTGTGATTGCTTTTTTGTAGTCGAAGCATTCATTGCAAAGAGAAATTTCTTTCCCTCAATCTCACGCAAGGTAGTATAAATTTCACTTTTACAATTCTTAATTCTGAATTCTTGTGCATTTTTCAGCTCATCAAGACTGCAATTGGATTTAAGGTATGAAAAATCAAAAGGTTCGCCCTCGAGTAAATCGGGTGCATCACCCAATATTAAAACCTTACCTCCATTATTTATGTACTGCGACAACAACCTTTCAGTAGAAGCATCCATTACCTTTACGTGGGGTAAAACCAGATATTTGTAGCTGCAATTCTTGCAACCTATTTTATCTTGTTCTACAAAACCGTCTTCTAAAAGAAGCGTTTCATCTAAAAAATGATACGCTATTCCTGACTGCGAAAGGATTCTACAATCACTTACAAAAGTATCATTTGCTTTTTTTACAGAAAGCTCATCTTCCCTCTTATAATCAAAATATATACTTCTGATTGGGTTAAGCACTGCCACATTTACTTGTTCTTCACTTTCTGAAAGCAAATATCCAAGCCGGGTAAAATACAAATTAAAATCTTTAAATTCCGTCTTGACCCAAGGATTGGCTTCAGAATAATGGGCAGGGTGATCCTTTTTGCGTTGACCGTATTCCGCATAAGGCACCAAATGGTGGCAGAGCATATTAACACCATTTACAAATTGAAAGTCAGCAATTCTTTTGGAATTCATAGGCGTAAGTTCCCAACCGCAACAGCCAAAAGTTTCAGTTATTGTTTGTTTTTTACCATACTGTGCGGCAACACTTGCAAGCTGTTTTATTCCGACTTCGTCATCAGCTTCATTACCTAACCAATCTATTCCGGGCATAGTCATATACTTGTAAAAGGGCATTATTCCTGCACAACCAAGCATTTGACCGCCAAGACTGTTTTCCTCAATATAATGACCGGTAAAGCTCATATTATTTTCGTTACACCAATTATATATTTTCTTAGCAAAGGATTCGAGCATAAGATGCTGCATTGCCTTCCAATAACGGTATCTGAAAAGCTTATATCCATTCTTTTCTACAAATAAAAGTCCAAGACTATCAAGAATATCAATATTATATTCTTTTTTAAAGTATTCAGAAACCATATCTGTATAGGGAGTTTTGCTACGGTAATACTGAGGTTCATCCGTAAAGAAACCTTTAATTTTTTTAGCAAAATTATCTCCGAAATATTCTTTATACTTTTCGTGAGTAAGGGTGATAAACTTGTCTACAACATCGGGATTTAATATATCAGCCGTAGAAACCGATGTGTTTATAAATAAGTTAAGATATTCCCCCGATATTTCACCGTTATTTACCCTTTCAAGAGAATTTTCGTCAAGCAAATAACTCACCGTTGCTGTATTATCAAAATTTCCTTGTGTATAAAGGATATATTTATCACAATTCTCAGGATTCTCTAAAAGCTTACCGCCTGCAAAACCGCTTGGCCAACCATTTTCGTCATAAATCCAGGCATCCATACCCAGTTTCTCAGCATAATCGGCACTATCGGATATGCATTTCATCCACTCGTCAGAGAGATACTCAGTCCTAAGTCCTCCCCTTGCGTGCATAAAGAATCCGCCTATTTCATTTTTATGCATCCAACCTATTTGACGGCATAATTCTTTTGGATCCAACTTATCATTCCAAGACCAAAACGGTATAGGTTTCAACTTCACAAGATCATCATTAAAACTTGCTTTTATATTTTCTAAATTCATCTGCTTCTATCGACCTCCAATAACTCTATGAAGTACGGATTTCCTACCGTTTTAAATACAATAAAAACTGTTAATACTTCATTTATGACATTCGGTGAGTGTTTCCTTCAAGCAAATCAGGATATTCCTGTTTTACCCAGTCGAACTCAATGATTTCTCCGTCTACAAGCCACTTTTGCGGTGTTACATTATATTCCCAATCAAGCGGTTCTACTTTATTGCTTTGAGCGGAGTTTATCTTAAATGCCTTTTTTATATCTTCTTTTTGTTCTTCGGTAACCGAATCTTTCGGACAAGAAATAAACAAAGGTGAACTACTTACAGCCAATAAATCCATCCATTGTTTATTCAGTTCCCAAGGTATATTTTTCTTTAGTATGCCTACACAGTCTGCATCAATTTTATAAAACGTATCGTTCTGTGGCAATCTAAAAGCTAATGAATTCACGCCTAAAGCACGGGTTCTGTCCCAAAACTTACCGCTTGTATCGTCACCTATTCTGTTTATCTGAACAAGCCCTGCACAAAGATGTGAAACGGTATTACAACCAATAATTGCCCTATCTCCAAACTCCTCATATATAAGTCTGTAAAAATCCAAGACTATTTCCGCAGATGTTTTTGTCCTATCGTAAAAAGACCAATTCTTTTTCTTGGTAATTGTACCATTAAGACTAAAGCCGTAATCACCAAACATATCAAAGGTGCTATAATCATGCTTTAAAATTTCATATCCCCAAGACTTGATTCTTCGCAGAAGCTCTCTCAAATAGTCTTTAACTTTAGGATGCGACGGATCAAGCACCCATTCACAGTCTTCCCTTTTTAGTAGGCATTCGCTGTTATTCTTTTCAAATTCTATATCATGAAGCAGTCTTATCCAAAGTCCGGGAATAACATTAAGCTTTTTATATTCCTCTGCAATCTTTGCCATATCAACAAACTTTTCGTTTGCAATCCACGGTCCTGCACAAACATTTTGCGACCAACCGTCGTCTATAACCATAGATGGCGGATTTTCAAGACCATCTGCTAATTCGGCCTGAAACTGAGCGTCCATAATTGCTTCTTCGTAAGAACTTTCTCCATAAGCGTAGTACCAGTTATTTCCGCCGTATATCGTATTCCTCGGAAATATAGGATCATCACACATTACTTTACAAAATTGCTTGGTAGCTTCAAAAGGTGAAATTCCGGTATATCCTTTGCATACCACACTACCTATTAAAAGTTCCCTGCCATTAAGTTCTACCCCTTCAGCGCCGCACCGTACATCAAACCATGCAGAAACACCCGAAGAATCATATTCAAAAGATACAAAGCTATTTGGTCTTACCTTGACTCCACAACCTACTGTCTCCTTATCGTTGCTTACCATAAAATACCACGGCATAAATTTATCCGGATTTATAGGACCCCAACACATATCGGAGTATGCTCTTTCCCACTTGTCCCCCATTATTTTAATAGGTTCTGTTGTTCTGTAATCCCATCTTAAAAGAACAAACTCAGGTTTGTCTTCTTCGGCCGACAAATAAACATCAAGCTGTTTTTCATTTAAAACAAACCTGACCTTCGCATCCTTAATTTTGTTATCACAAGTCAGGATTTTCACATCATTTGGAATCCTTAATAAGTCAAGCATAAATAACTCCTTAATAGCTTATATTATAACACATTATTATTTACAAATTCAACCATTATCTGATGCATCAATAAACGGCTGCGTCTTTTGACTGACGAATAGTTTTACCGTTATAAATAAAGGTTTTAAACTCATATTTTTTAAACTTTATTTCTTTGGAAACTCCGTTTATTTTAACGATTGCTGAAGCGGATGATTTATAATTATTGTGTAAGCGTAAAAGATAAGTTCCGTTATTTCTGCGTTTAAAAGCCGTAATTACAACATTGTTGTTTGAAACAGTAACCAATTCCTTAGGTTCTGTTCCGTTTCCGTGAGGGAATGTGAGCACGCTATAAAGTGGCTGATTAAATTCCTGAGACATTTTTTCACATTCGCACAGACTATTAACACCTACACGGAATTCAAAATCGTGTGTTCCTATTTCAATATAATTAGTATAACGGGTTTCATCTTTTATAAGTGGAACTCCCTCGTCGGTTGGGTGGGCACAATACGCAGAACCGTTTAGTAATGTTAAATAAAGATTTCTGCCTTCCATAGAATATGAATGTATTCCGCTTCGGTTATAAACAACAAATGCTTTGTCACCTTTTTCCACACCCACAAATCTGTTACCGGGCTTTTCCTCGCCGTTATTCTTATTGTATTGCGTACCGAATGCCGCCTGCGTAAAGAATCCGTACTTTCCACACAGAGGCAATTTAAGCTTTAAGCCTTTGCCCTTGCTGTTCCATATTACGTGAACATTTACATCCATATAAGGCATATTATGATAAAACTTATAGTTTACAACAATATGCGATTCCTCAAGACTAAACAGCGATTCTACCTGAGTAAGTACAGGGCCGTCTTCTAAAACGGTTACTCCCTTTAAATTTTCAAATAACCCTTTACCTGTTTTATCAGGAATCATATCACGGAAATTTTCTCCGAGCTTATTCATTCTCCAGCCCCAAGGGTCTTCATTATCGTCAAACATAACAGGACTGAATAAGCCTTTATGAGCATATTCTATACCGTCTTGGATATAGCTTTCCAAAAGTCCGGTATTTCTGCTGATTTTTACCTGCTTATACTTATCCTTCAGGATAATATCTGTTTTGGAAGTATCACCTGAAAATCTTGGAATTTCTTTTTCCACCACTTCAGAATGAACACCGAACTGTATAACCGACATAGCAGGATATGTATATTTGTAAATGAGACGCATTCTGCGGGTGAAATTGATTATGGATTCTTCCAATATAACCTGACAATCTACCTTATCACCTTTAGAATCATACATATTCAACTCATAATTATCGGGTTTGGGTTCAAATAATTCAGTTTCAACCACAGCAGTAACTTCATAGGGATGCGGATTAAGCACTACAAAGCAATCATCGCCGTCCTTAATCTTTGGAAGCATTGCGCTGAATTTAAAAAATCCGTTATAAAACTCGGAATTCACCTGCTGTATTGCCGCCATTGCCTTTCGAATTGACGAATCATTACCTCTTTTTATCGATGTGCCCGAAAGTACATCGTGAAACTCTATCTGGCAAAGAGTACGCTCGGCATTTTTAAATACTTCTTTATCATATTTGTATATACCAGCAATTCCTAACATAGATAAGAAACGCTCTGCACGGTATAAGGCATTTTCGAGGTGGTCATGCGCCTGCTTTATTGCATTTACAGAGGAATAGGATTTTATGAAAGCAATAATTTCTTCGGAAAAATCCTTAGTAGGAGTAATAGCTTTAAAGTAGTTGTCAGGGGTAGAATGAATTATCTCCCAAGTTCCTTTTTTTTCGTCGGTAAGGCTGATTATATCATCTAAATCTTTGGCTGAATTGACTCCGCCATGGTTTCCCACGCCCCAAAGAATAATTATATCGTCTTCTTTGTCATTTTCATAAAAGCCTGCCTTACGAATGATATTTTCCTTTGCTTGTCCGGGTTGACTACAGTAAATTTCAACATCCTCCTGACGAAGTGCTTTGATTTTACTGCCGTCATATCCTTCCCATAAAAAAGGGCCGTGAGGAAGTTCTTTAAGCCAGGTAAACCAATTAAGCGGGCGACAGAATAAATATGATTCAAACCCGCATTTTTTAAGTATCTGGGGCAAACCCCTTGTATGACCAAAGGCATCAAAATTTATTGCTGTTTCAGGATAGGTACCTAACTTTTCTTTAAAGTATTCTTTACCTAAAGTTATCTGACGTATAAAAGATTCGCCTGAAGGCACAAGGCAATCGGGCTGATCATACCAACCACCCATTATGTGCCATTTTCCCTCTTTTACCAGCCTTGTGATTTCTTTAAAAAGAGCGGGATCAAACCGTTCTATATACTCATAAAGTATTACTTCATTATGACAAAATATATAATCATATTTTTCTGCTAAACGAACTGCACTATAAAAGGTAGCAAGTGCAGCTGCTGCACCCTCATCCCAATCCCATTGCCAAACAGGATCTAAATGAGAATTACATACAAGATGTAGTTTTTTCATTTTATTCTCCATTCTGCCGCTAAAGCGTCATCACAAATAGGTGTAAAAACTCCAATAGCGGCAGTGGAGATTAAATCGGCATGTGGGTCGCCACTATGTTGGCGAGCAACACGCCGTCCCTATATTGTTTAATGGCGTGATTTTCACGCTATTCCTCTTTCTTATAATATCCCTTAACCACCCTAAGGGAACGCTAAAGCGCTCCCTTAGTTTAAACAAAAATTCAGAAAATCAATACTTAACCCACAACTTTATTCTTTTTTCTCTTTAAGAATATTATGAGAAGTACTCCTACTGCAATAATTGCTGCCGCACCACCGCCGATTGCCAACGGTATTATCGGAAAATCGGACTTTTCTTCAACCGCATTGGTTTCTACCGGTTTCTTTGACACCTTAATCTGAACTTCACCTTTTGATTTACCGTTATATTTACCTGTTACGGTGTATGTTCCCTCTTTTTTCGCAATAAATACACCGTCTTTAATAGTGGCATTTTCACTGTCTACAGTATATTCCGCCCCCTCTAAAACAGCAGGATATGTTGCAGATACACGAACCTGCTCACCAATATAACATTCCTTACTACTTACTTCTAAATTCTCTAATTCAACTGAGGGAGAATAGAAATACTGAGGACAAGCGGCATATATACGGAACTGACCCGCATTGCGAGCAGGATCCAACGGATCGTCCGAAGCACGGTCTACAACACGCATTACCAATTCATCATTACAATAAATTTCGATAACACAAATATCCTCTTCTACATTATATATAGATACCGTATACTCATATTTTTTATCATATTCAAAGAAAGGATGATTTATCTTTCTCCAGTTATATGACATACGATACTGATCCACAAGAGCATAGTTGATACCGTTTTTCCAAACAGCAATTTCCTGACTGTGTATACCCCAAAGTTCGGGATTGTTAGGATAATTTTCCTCTTTAAGCTCAATATAACTAAAAGAAATATTATAGCCGTAAAGTGCCGTTTCGCTGATATCCATTTCCTCAGTCAGAGGCTGACCACGGAGTATTATACTGTTTGTAGGAAGTTCCTCATTATATGCCAACATTTTCGTAACATCAAATTTGAAAGTTATATCTTTTATATCTGTTACTGATTTTATTATGTTGGTAGGCTCAACATTTGAGAACATAATACCCTTTTCTTCCTGAACGGGAATATACCCTTCTATTCTACCGTTTTCCCATACAGAACTCGAAACTTCGGGTGCTTTTACATCTGTATCATAGTATTCAAACCATGTACCGTTTAGGTATTGCATATAGAAATCCTGCATATTATTAAGTTTATAACCGCCGCAACTATAGGTTATTCCTTTGGGGATATATATAACATCTCCGTCTTTGAACTTGCCGAAAACGGCTTCATCCAATGAAATATAAAGCAAACGATTATTGCCACTTTCTGCTTTATTGGCATATGTTGTAAATTCCTTACCGTTCAAATATGCAGTTAAACCATCAAAATACTCAAACCAGTTATTTCCAGGAATTTCTCTGTCAACATTTACGTAAATATCCCAACGTGAAACATCTTTATTATAAGTGCAGAAATTGAGATGTTTAATAGTCAGATCAGTTTCTTCATAATCAGTAAACTGAACACTGTTCCATACTCCGCCGAACATATAAATCTCAACTTTATTTTTAAAGCGAATACCGTTCCATCCGGAATTTGCAACGGCCTTTGCACCCTTTTCAATTGTAAGAGTAGCACTTTTGGCATCTTTAGGCAGTACAGTTTCAGGTATTGCAATATATAAACATTCTCCTGAACGGAATACACCGATATCTTCA
>JAZQHX010000112.1:0-2605 GCA_045540835.1 Acutalibacteraceae bacterium
CACGTCCCGGAACCTATCGCTTTGAGCTTAATGTTACGGGCAGTAATCCCACCGTTATCAATGCCAGAATTCTTGAAAAGGCGGGAAGTGAATGGAAGGTAGTACGTACTAACACCTGCTATGATGCTACTGCTACTCAGATTACTTCGGGTACAGCAGGACTTGGTATGTACACAAACGGCTGTGCTAACGCATATATTCAGAATTTCCGTTACATAACCACAGATGTTCCCGACGGTGAGGACGAAACTTTCAGTTATGTTAAAAAGACTGCTACCGATACAACGGGCAGACTTTTCGCTCAGGTTGTAACCCTGAACCCTGCTAAAAAGTATCAGCTTACAGCTTATACAGACGGATTGAATCAGCCTCTTATGGAGCGCTTCTGGATTGAGTATTACAGTAATGCAGGCCCTTCTCAGGGCGGAAACCTTCATAGATTATCTATTGATGTTCCAACACTCAGCCAGATAGACGGTGCTTTTGTTGCATCAACAAAGGTTTTCTCTATTAACGAATATGTAGCAAGTAAGGGCGCATCACCTGCGATGACTTCGGGTGATACAAAATGGGGCGCTAATGATACTGCAAACCGTGCAAATGTTATTGTTGGCTTCCGCCTAGACGCAGGTCGTCAACCTAACGGAAATATGAGCAGGGAAGCAACCCTTGCACACTTTGAGCTTTATGAAATAGACGAAAACGGCAAAAAGGTGGGTGGCAACCTCATTCTTAACCCTGACTTTAAATTAGGTCTTTACGGCTGGAATGATAATCAGGAAAAATGCTACATAAATTATACAACCAACGAAGTGGGTGACAGTACATCGGCTAAAAACCTTGTTACCTGCTATACCTGCACTAAAGACGAGTATAATTCTATGTTTAAAAAGGTTGAGGTTGATTTGAATAACACATACTACAAGCTCAATAAAGATAAAGAACTCAATGTCACTTATATGGGCGGCTCTACTGTAACGGGACACGGTGCTTCAAACCCGGATACTACCTCTTGGCGAGGACTTACAAATACCTGGCTTAAAGAAACCTATCCCGATGCGACAATCAATGCCCGTGATGCGGCAGTAGGCTCGACAGGCTCACATTTCGCACTTTACAATTACAGCAAGGTACCTCAGGAAACAGACCTTTTATTTTTAGGAGCTTCTCCTAATGACTTTTATTTGTATAATAACGCTATAAACGGTGAGGCTAACCCCGAAGCCGCAAGCACATATGAATATGCTTACAGACACGTTGAGTCACTGATTTCGCTTGCGTATGACAGTAATCCTAATATAGATATTGTTATAGTATTGCTTTGTGACCACTGGCGTATCAATGATGCTACCTATTTAAAGGCATATACAGATATTGCAAATAAATATAAGCTACCTTTGGTGGATATGCGTGTTCCGCTTAAAAAGCGTGCTGAAAAGGACGGTCTGGCTTGGTCTTCTGACGGTTTGAAGCCTTACCGCACAAATGATAATAACGATGCTTATGAGCAGTTGTTTATGACCAATGACGGTGTACACCCCATTGATGCAGGCTATAAGCTTTACGGTGACCATATTATTTCTGAACTCAAAAAGCTTTTGAATCCCTCAACTAAACCCACTTCACTTACAGCACACAGTGTAAGTAGTGAAGTTTTGGATTCAATAGTTAAAGAACCCAATGTAGTTACTGCAAATAATATTCCGTTATCGGAAGGTTGGACACACAGCAAAACCAAATTCTCTTATATGAACGAGAAGTTCGGTGATACATACAGTGCCGAGAGCGGTCTTATAAAAAGCTCTAAAGTAGGTGCAACCCTTACCTATACCTTTACGGGAACCGACTTTGGCTTTATGGCAAAAACCGGTCCTTCTTATGGTAAGGTTTATATTGAGATAGACGGTGTACCTTATAAGAAAGGCAATAACGGCAGCTTCTCTGACGGTGTTATAACCTTCAACCGAACAAACAGCGACCACCGCACACAGATAGTTATGTGGAACGAGGTGGAAAAAGAGCATACCGTTACAATTAAATTGCTTGAGGGTAGTATGGAAATCGGTGTTTATTTTGTAGGCGGTAAGGTAAAAGAAGGCTCTGGCTCAGGCGGCGGAGAAGGTGGTGGAGAAGGAGACGGTGACGGTGACCCTGACCCGACCCCGAACCCAGGTGAATGGCTTTTATCCTCCGGTGCTTCTTATAAAAACAATGTTTTAGAGATTACCGGCTCTACTGCGAATGACAGCTACCTTAAAAATTATGCATTCAATAAGAGTGAAAACATAAATCAGAGAATTTCGGTAGAAACCTATGTTACCAAGGGTACTGCTACACAAAACTTTGATAAGGTACTTTGGGTACGTGCAGATTTTGATGACCCAGCAGACCCGACTACTATAACCGGTTATTATGCTGTTTACAGTATAAACCGCAGAATAGAGCTTTATAAGCGCTATAAGGACGGAAGCCAGTATAAAGATGTTCTGATAGGCTCACTATATCAGAATAACGATACACGTAAGTTCTGCTATGAGCTGGTTGCAGAAGCGGTAGGTAATCAGACAAGACTTACCGTAACAACTTCTAAATACGGCAGTGACGG
>JAZQHX010000113.1:0-1682 GCA_045540835.1 Acutalibacteraceae bacterium
TTTTTTTTACCCTTGTAGGATATTTCACAGGAAAAATCTGCACTACCGCAAAGGGTGGCATCAATCGTAATGCTGCCGTCTGTAATATTGGGATAATACTTCACATTATTTATATGTGTTTCAGGCATAAATTCGAGCCATACTGTCTGCCAGATTCCGGTTGTGCGTGTGTAATAACAACCGTAGGATTCATATCTGTCCGACTGCTTGCCCGACGGAATAAATCGGTCACGGGTATCATCTATAGCAAGTACGGTGATTTCGTTTTCACCGTATTTGATTTTATCGGTTATATCAAAGCTGAAGGAAACATATCCGCCTTTGTGTTCGCCTGCAAATTCTCCGTTTACAAAGGCTTTGCAATGGTAGTCAACCGCACCGAAATGAAGTATTGCTTTACCGCTTGCGCTCGAAGTAATAAATTTTTTCTTGTACCATACTGAGTGCATAAAGTCGGTATTGCCTATACCCGAAAGTGTACTTTCAGGGCAGAAGGGAACTATGATTTTGTCTTTTAACGTAACGTTTTCGTTTTGAAGTCCACGGCTTTCTCCGCTTTTGCTGTTGTCAATTTCAAACTGCCATTCACCGTTAAGGTTAAGCCAGCCGTCACGAACGAACTGTGGACGTGGATATTCTGCTCTTGGAATTTGCATTTTCTATCACTCCTTTGAGTTGATTTTAACAGTAAATCAGCTAAAAATAAATGTATTTTTATGTTTATAAATTGACATATCCTACTGTATGATGTATAGTGGTTATGGTGATTATTTATGATTGTAAGCCTTGTCAGACACGATTGGCCCGAAAAGGCGGGCTTTAATATTTACCGTCCTTACGGATACGGTCAGTATACATTTTTGCATTTTACTACTAATATAGATTTTGTGATAGACGGAAAAACTGTAAGAGCAAGACCCGGTGCCTGTATTTTCTTTACTCCCGATTGTCCTCAGGAATTTTTCTCGTCGCAGGACGTTATACATAACTGGATGCATTCGGGAAGCGAGCTCGGGATTTTGCTCGAAAAATACGGAATTGAGCAAAACAAAATTTTGTATCCTAATTATACCGATTTTATTTCGGAAATATTCCGCAAAATTGAGCTTGAGTTTTTTTCCTCAAATCCTCATAAGCAGGAACTGCTTGATACCTATGTTAATGAATTTGTTATAAAATTTTCACGTGCTTTGAAAACGGAAAACAATTCTAAGATTATTCACCGTAAATGTAGGGAAAAGCTGCGTGCCGTGCGTAAAGAGGTACTGTCTCACCCTGAAGTCAAATGGACGGTTGAAGAAATGGCACGGCTTGCTAATTTGAGCAGTTCACGCTTTCACACCGTTTATAAAACCCTTTTCGGCACTTCGCCTATGCAGGATGTAATCGAGGCTAAAATAGGGTATGCAAGGTCACTTTTACTCTCCGATGAACAACTCACCTTGCCGGTTATTGCAGAAAGGCTCGGTTATAACGACCATTATCATTTCATACGCCAATTTAAAGGTATTACGGGTATTACACCCGGAGCATACAGAAAAAAAGGTGAATCGGGAAAATGAAACCCGATTCACCTTTTTAGTTAATCCATTTTGTCAGGGAAAGGCATTGCAAGATAAATAGTGCCCGAAACATTCTTTTTGTGCAGATAACAACCGTGGCAGGGGTCGTTTACTACTTCC
>JAZQHX010000114.1:0-3447 GCA_045540835.1 Acutalibacteraceae bacterium
AGGGAAACGAACTCATAGCCGATAACCTGGTTATCAGCATCGAGAGCCATTCTTGTGCAGTAGCCCTCAGTCATTTCAAGGTATCTAACGCCCTTAGCCTTGGTACCGTACATAGTACCAACCATGGAACGTGCACCCTTACCGAGGTCTTCCATACCTGCGCCGATTACAAGACCGCCTTCAGAGAAAGCAGACTGGCTGCGGCCGTAAACGATCTGGAGGAAAAGCTCACGCATAGCGGTGTTGATAGCGTCACATACAAGGTCAGTATTAAGAGCTTCAAGAATTGTTTTACCAACAAGAATCTCAGATGCCATAGCTGCAGAGTGGGTCATACCCGAGCAACCGATGGTCTCAACGAGAGCCTCCTGGATGATACCTTCCTTAACATTAAGGGTTAACTTACAGGTTCCCTGCTGAGGAGCGCACCAGCCGATACCGTGGGTAAGACCGGATACATCCTTAACTTCCTTAACCTGAACCCATTTGCCCTCTTCCGGAATAGGAGCAGGGCCGTGGTATGTGCCTTTAGCTAAAGGACACATATTTTCTACTTCATGTGAATAGTTCATAGATATGTACTCCTTTCAGAATTGTGACATACCGTCACATCTTAGTTATTATAACAAAAACCGACAGAAAAAACAATAGCAAATGTTAAAAAAATAACACTATTTTTGCATATAAATTCGGCAAATTAAAAATATACAGATAAAAATGCATAAAAATCTTTCTTTTTTTGTTAATGTGTGGTAAAATAAATTTTATAAAACTTACAGGAGTGATTTTTTGTAATGTGCGGATTTGCAGGATTTACAAATTATATAAAGGACGACGGTACTGTCCTTGAAAAAATGATGGACCGTATCGTACACCGTGGACCCGATTCGGCAGGAAAGTATGTTGACGAAGATGTTGCCTTGGGATTCAGGCGACTAAGCATTATTGATTTAGCCGAGGGTGACCAGCCGATGTTTAACGAGGACGGTAGTATGGTTCTTGTTTTCAACGGTGAAATTTATAATTTTAAGGATTTAAGGGAAGAGCTGATTGAAGCAGGGCATACCTTTAAAAACCGTTCCGACAGTGAGGTTTTGATTCACGGGTATGAGGAATGGGGAGTAGAGCTTGTAAAGAGACTTCGTGGTATGTTTGCCTTTGTTATTTTTGACAAGCGTGACAAATCCATTTTTGCTGCCCGTGATATGTTCGGAATAAAGCCGTTTTATTACACCTTTATGGAAAACAGCTTTATTTTTGGTTCGGAAATAAAATCATTTTTGGACCACCCCGACTTTAAAAAGGAGCTTAACGAGGAAGCGCTTGCGCACTATCTTTCGTTCCAGTATTCTCCGACAGAGGAGACCTTTTTCAGAAACGTATATAAATTACCTCCGGCTCATTATTTTACCTTTAAGGACGGTCAGATGGAAAAGGTGCGTTATTGGCGACCCGAATTCAGTCCTGAGGACGGAGTGCTTGAATACTATGCCGATTTGACCGATAAAACGGTAAGGGAATCGGTAGCAGCTCATAAAATTGCAGATGTTGAGGTTGGTTCGTTCCTTTCAAGCGGTATTGATTCGAGCTATATTGCCGAAGCCGCTAATGTGGATAAAACCTTTACGGTAGGCTTTGAAAGCCCTGACGGTGACCGTTATAACGAAATACATTTTGCAAAGGAATTTGCTGATACTATTGGTGTTGAAAATATTTCTAAGGTTATTACTCCCGAAGAGTATTGGGGCAGTTTCGGAAAAATCCAGTACCACATGGACGAGCCCTTGGCTGACCCTGCGGCTATTGCACTTTACTTTGTAAGTAAGCTTGCAAGCGAGCATGTAAAGGTTGTAATGTCGGGAGAGGGTGCGGACGAGCTGTTTGGAGGCTACCGTATTTATCAGGAGCCTATAACCCTTACCGCTTACGATGCACTACCTTTCTGTATTCGCAGAGTAATTTCCAAAATTTGCGAGCATTTGCCTCAAAAGCACGGTATAAATTATCTGGTAAGACGTGGAAAGACAATTGAAGAACGCTTTATAGGTAACGCTAACATTTTCTCTCATAAGGAGCGTAATGCGTTGCTTAAAAGTGTTGTTGCAAGAAATGCTGTCCATCCAAAAGTGCTTTGCGATAAATTTTACAGCGAGGTTAAGGACAAGGATACTGTTACAAAAATGCAGTATTTGGATATAAATATGTGGCTTATGGGTGATATTCTGCTTAAGGCTGATAAAACCAGTATGGCAAACTCGCTGGAGTTGCGTGTTCCGTTCCTTGATAAAAAGGTTATGGAGTTTGCACAGACTATTCCGCTTAATAACAGGGTAAACACCGTAACTACAAAGTTGGCATTAAGAAAAGCGGCCGAAAAGACCTTACCTCAACGTACCGCTACTAAGGATAAGTTAGGTTTCCCCGTACCTATCAGGGTATGGCTTAAGGAAGAACAGTATTATAATATTGTTAAAGATGCTTTCACGTCCGAAGCGGCAGAAAAGTATTTTGATACCGCTAAATTGGTGGCTTTGCTTGATTTACACAAGAGCGGCAAGGCAGACGTAAGCCGTAAAATCTGGACAGTTTACACCTTCCTTGTTTGGTACGAACAATTTTTTATTAAAGAAAATTAAAATTTAAAAATAAAACCTTCCTTTGGTGCAATAATATTATTGCAAACTTAAAGGGAGGTTTATTTTTATGAATTCAAATAATACAATGACATTTATGAAGGGTCTGGGCGCAGGTATGATAGCAGGCGCCGCCGCCTTGACTGTTGGAAAAATGATGCTTAAAGACCATAAAAACGTTGCAAAGGGCTCGTCTAAAATGGTAAAGGCTGTCGGCGAATTTGTAGACGGTGTGCAGACAATGTTCCACTAAGTGCAGTGCCTCCGCTGGCAGTTCGGTGCAGTGCCTGCACGGGCGGTTCGGCCAAGATTCTGCTGACGGATTTTTCTAATACCACGATGGTAAAATTTAATTCGGAATTCGTAATGCGTAATTAACGGTGTCTGCGACGCATATATAATACAGATAAGAATCTATAAATATTTACAATTCGTAGGGGCTGGCGTCCCCGACAGCCCGAAAAAAACATTTAAATCAATTTTGTTTGTGTTCTAAATTAAAATTCAAAAAATAAAACCTCCCTTTAGTGCAAAGAATCATTGCAAACTAAAAGGGAGGTTAATTTTATAAATTTAAATAGTAAGAAATATTACGAAAGGTCTTCTACAATAAGGTTTCTTACACCGTTTTCGTCAACTACGGGAGCAGCATCACGAACAGCGAAGAATTTTTCGGCAACCTGAGGGAATAAAGCGTAGCTTAAAACGTCCTCAGCGGATTTGCCAATGCCTTTTTCTTTCATTTCTTTTGCGTACTTTTCAAGCTCAGGCTCGATTAAGTCAGCAGGACGGCAGGGAATAACATTATCATTAC
>JAZQHX010000115.1:0-2270 GCA_045540835.1 Acutalibacteraceae bacterium
ATAACTAAAGAAACAATTTACAGAAAAGCTTTTCTTGAACAGAAAAATTCTCTCAAAGAGCGACAACTTAATTATGATATTATGCTATCGTCTGTCTATGCGAGTGAGCCAAGGCTTAAGGAAATTGAAAATCTACTTTCAAAATTCGGCTCCCAGCTTGCTTTAACCGCACTTTCGGGTGATAAAAAGCGCCTGACCGCTTTGAAAGCTCAAATGGGAGATTTAACAAAGGAAAAGAAAGCAATCTTAAAAAATGCCGGTATTAAGCCTTTTAAATACAACTGCTCTGTTTGTAACGATACGGGGTATGTTTCGGGTAAGATATGTGACTGTATCAAAAAAGCGGCAGGAAAGATTATGGCTGAGGAATTGTCAAAGAATATGCCGCTTAAGGAATGCAGATTCGATAATTTCGATTTAAAGTATTACCCGACAAAGGGCAATAATGACGGTGAAAACCCGAAAAGAAGAATGACCTCTATTTTTAAGGTCTGCAAGGAATATGCTTTGAATTTTAGTACTGAAAATTCAAAAAATCTGATTTTTTACGGAGATGCCGGTCTTGGAAAAACACATTTGACCCTAAGCATTGTTTCCACTGTTATTGAAAAAGGCTTTTTGCCCGTTTATGGTTCAGCCGAAAATCTGTTTTCAATTATCGAAAACGAGCGTTTTTCAGGTGAGAATAAGGGGAGCTATGACGCAATCCTTAACTGTGATTTGTTGGTGATTGACGATTTAGGTGCTGAAATGGTAACCTCCTTTACAAAATCGGTGCTCTATAATCTGATAAATACACGTATTTTATCGGGCAGACCGACTATTATCAACACTAATCTTACAATAAAGAAATTGAATGAAAAATATGATGCCAGAATTGCTTCGAGAATTATCGGGCATTACGAGCCTTTTGTGTTTTTAGGCGTTGATATTCGTCAGCAAAAGGCGTTGGAAAAAAGAGTTTAAGAGGAATTTTAATGAGTATTAAAACTTACGATGCAGGTGTTTATGAAGTAGCCGTAATCGGTGGCGGTCACGCAGGAATTGAAGCCGCTTTAGCCGCCGCAAGAATGGGCTGTAAATCGGTTATGTTCACGGTTACTCTCGATTGGATTGGAAATATGCCCTGCAATCCGTCAATTGGCGGCACAGCTAAAGGACATTTGGTGAGAGAATTAGATGCTTTAGGCGGTGAAATGGGAAAAGCGGCAGACAAGCATACACTTCAAAGCCGAATGTTAAATCTTGGAAAAGGTCCTGCTGTTCATTCACTTCGTGCACAGATTGACCGCCGTGCTTACAGCGGATATATGAAACATACAGTCGAATTGCAGGAAGGGCTTGATGTTAAGCAATGTGAAATTACCGATTTATACAATA
Organism: Acutalibacteraceae bacterium; assembly: GCA_045540835.1. GTDB lineage: Bacteria > Bacillota > Clostridia > Oscillospirales > Acutalibacteraceae > UBA737. Next base: position 1,381 of record JAZQHX010000115.1, read on the forward strand.
AAGACGGTATGTGGCATTGTGTGACCGCTTTGGGTGCAGATTTTACTGCAAAGGCTGTAATAATTGCTACGGGTACTTTTTTGGGCGGTAAAATATATGTAGGCGAAGTTAACTTTGAATCCGGTCCTGACGGTAGCTTTCCTGCAACAAAGCTTGCACAGTCACTAAAGGAGCTCGGCATACCGCTAAGACGTTTTAAGACGGGAACTCCTGCACGTGTAGCAAGAGACAGTATAGATTTTTCACAGCTTGAAGTACAGCCCGGTGACGATATAACCGTTCCGTTCAGCTTTTCGACTAAGGAAAAGATTGAAAATAAGGTTGTATGCCATATTTCCTATACAAATGACGATACAAAAAAGGTTATTCTTGATAATATAGACCGTTCACCGTTATACGGCGGTGAAATTGAGGGTATAGGTCCACGCTATTGCCCGAGTATTGAGGATAAAATCGTTCGTTTTTCTGATAAAAAGCGGCATCAGTTCTTTATTGAGCCTTGCGGAGAAAATACAGAAGAAATGTATTTGCAGGGACTTTCCTCGTCATTACCCGAGGAAGTACAGATAAGTCTTTATAAAACGGTTGATTGCCTCAGAAACGTAAAGATTATGCGTAACGCCTATGCGATTGAATACGATTGTGTAGATCCAACCTTTTTAAAGGCAACACTCGAAATGAAAGATTTGCCGTTTTTATATGGTGCAGGTCAGTTTAACGGGTCCTCAGGCTACGAGGAGGCGGCGGCTCAAGGACTAATAGCCGGAATAAATGCCGCATTAAAGGTTCAGGGAAAAGAGCCGCTTGTGCTTTCACGTGCGTCCTCTTATATAGGCACTTTAATTGACGATTTGGTTACCAAGGGTTGTATGGACCCTTACAGAATGATG
>JAZQHX010000116.1:0-5874 GCA_045540835.1 Acutalibacteraceae bacterium
AAAGACGATGCTGACAAAGCTTTGGAAGTTCTTAAAAATGCAGGCGAAGAACCCTACATAATCGGTACTGTTATTGAGGGTGACGGAGGTGTTATTATTGAATAACACCAAAAATATCGTAGTTTTGGCTTCAGGCGGAGGCACAAATTTGCAGGCGCTGATAGATGCGCAAGAAAAAGGTGAGCTTGGCAACGGCAAAATCACCTGCGTAATTGCTTCTAAAGCCGATGCTTACGCTCTCACCCGAGCACAAAATCACGGCATTAAAACCCGAACGCTTATAAGAAAAGATTACAGTGACATTGCCGCTTACAGCAAGGATATGCTCGATGCCCTGATTGAAGAAAAAGCTGACGTTGTAGTTTATGCAGGATTTATGACAATTCTTGACGAGCAGGTTTGTGATGCATTCGACGGTAAAATGGTAAATGTTCACCCTGCGCTTATCCCCTCTTTTTGCGGTAAAGGTTATTATGGCTTACACGTTCACGAGGAAGCGCTAAAAAAAGGCGTTAAGGTATCGGGTGCTACGGTGCATTTTGTAACCGCCGAATGTGATGCAGGACCGATAATTCTACAAAAAGCGGTTGAGGTTATGGATAACGACACCCCTGAGACACTGCAAAAACGCATTATGGAGCAGGCCGAATGGAAAATACTTCCAAAAGCGGTACAGCTTTTATGCGACGGAAAAATTGAAATCAAAAGCGGAAAAACTTATATAATCTAACGGAGGTATTTGCAATGGAAATCAAGTCAATAGAAAACGAGCTTAATTCTTTGGCCTATCACGGCAGAGGAATAATTATTGGTAAGAGTGCTGACGGCAAAAAGGCAATTACTGCATACTTTATTATGGGCAGAAGTGAAAACAGCCGCAACCGTGTATTTGTAGAGGACGGTCAAGGCATCAGAACACAGGCTTTTGACGAATCTAAAATGACCGACCCACATCTTATTATATATGCTCCCGTAAGAGTGCTCGGCAACAAAACAATTGTTACCAACGGTGACCAGACCGACACTATTTACGAACTTATGGACAGACAAATGACCTTTGAGCAGGCTTTACGCACTCGTGAATTTGAGGACGATGCTCCAAACTTCACACCACGTATTTCGGGTATTATAAGACTCGAAAACGGCGATATGAATTACGCTATGTCAATATTAAAATCAGCCGACGGTGACGGTTCTTCCTGCCAGAGATATACCTTCGCTTACAGCAATCCTTTGCCGGGCAAAGCTAAGTTTATCCATACCTACAAATGTGACGGCAATCCCCTGCCGAGCTTTGAGGGCGAACCTAAAACTTTAGAACTTCCCGACACCGATATTGATACCTTAACAGATTTAATCTGGAAAAACCTTAATAATGATAATAAGGTTTCCCTTTTTGTAAGATATATTAACCTCGAAAACGGCGAACACGAATCACGCATTGTTAATAAGAACGTATAAGGAGAACAATAATGAAAGATTTTGAATTAAAATATGGTTGTAACCCCAACCAGAAGCCTGCAAAAATTTTCATGGCAGACGGAAGTGATTTACCCATCGAAATTCTTTGCGGCAGACCCGGATACATCAATTTCCTTGATGCATTTAATTCCTGGCAATTGGTTAAAGAATTAAAAGAAGCTTTGGGACTTCCTGCAGTTACATCATTCAAGCACGTAAGCCCTACAAGTGCGGCTGTTGGAACAATTCTCCCCGAAAAGCTTAAAAAAGCTTGCTTTGTTGATGATATTGAAGGTCTTGACGATTCTCCTTTAGCTTGTGCCTACGCACGTGCCCGTGGTACTGACAGAATGTGTTCCTTTGGTGACTGGGTAGCTTTGTCAGATGTTTGTGACGTAACAACCGCAAAGCTTATTCAGCGTGAGGTATCTGACGGTATTATTGCTCCCGGATATGAACCCGAAGCGCTTGAAATTTTAAAATCCAAGAGAAAAGGTAACTACAATATAGTTAAAATCGACCCCGATTACGTTCCTGCTCCCGTTGAACACAAGCAGGTTTACGGCATCACCTTTGAGCAAGGCAGAAATAATTTTGAAATCAACGAAGAATTGCTTTCTAACCTTGTTACCGAAAATAAAAATTTACCCGATGCTGCAAAGCGTGATTTGATTATCTCTCTTATCACCTTAAAATATACCCAGTCAAACTCTGTTTGCTTCGCAGTAGACGGTCAGGCAATCGGCGTGGGGGCCGGTCAGCAGTCACGTATTCACTGTACACGTCTTGCAGGCTCTAAGGCTGATACCTGGTTCTTGCGTCAGCACGATAAGGTATTAAATCTTCCTTTCTTAGATGAAATTGCACGTCCTACAAGAGACAATGTAATTGACGGCTACATTAACAGAAATGAAGAAGATGTTTGCGCTGACGTTAACTGGCAGAAATACTTTAAAACACAGCCTGCTCCTTTGACTGATGCTGAAATTAAGGAATATCTATCTACCATTAAGGGCGTAGCTTTAGGCTCAGATGCCTTCTTCCCGTTCGATGACAACATTGAGCGTGCATACAGAAGTGGCGTTTCCTATATTGCAGAACCCGGCGGTTCTATCCGTGACGATGCAGTAATTGACTGCTGTAATAAATACGGTATTGCTATGGCATTCACCGGTATGAGACTTTTCCATCACTAATTTTGAAAGGTATAAAAATATGAACTTTTTTGAAGATTTAAAAAATTATGACAGCGAAGTTGCCGCTGCGTGTGACAATGAACTTAACCGTCAAAGACACAATATTGAGCTTATTGCAAGTGAAAACATTGTATCGAAGGCTGTACTTTTAGCCGCTGGCGGAGTGCTTACAAACAAATATGCTGAAGGCTATCCTGCTAAGCGTTACTACGGTGGCTGCTATTGTGTTGACGTTGTAGAGGATATCGCCCGTGAGCGTGCTAAAAAGCTTTTCGGCTGTAACTATGCTAATGTTCAGCCACATTCAGGTGCTAACGCAAACCTTGCTACCTTCTTTGCGCTCTTACAGCCGGGAGACACCGTTATGGGTATGAATTTACAGCAGGGCGGTCATTTATCCCACGGCTCACCTGTTAATATTTCGGGTAAGTATTTTAATATCGTACCTTACGGTGTAAGTGACGAAACAGAAATGATTGACTATGATGAAATGCGCAAAATTGCCCTTGAGTGTAAGCCTAAGCTTATAGTTGTAGGTGCTTCTGCTTATTCACGTATTATCGATTTCCCCCGTTGCAGAGAAATTGCTGACGAAGTTGGCGCATACTTAATGGTTGATATGGCACACATTGCAGGTCTTATTGCTGCAGGTGTTCACCCCTCTCCCGTACCCTATGCCCATGTTGTTACTACCACCACCCACAAGACTTTACGTGGACCCCGTGGAGGTATGATTCTTACTAATGACGAAGAATTAGCAAAGAAGATTGATAAGGCTGTATTCCCCGGTACTCAGGGTGGTCCTTTAATGCACATTATTGCCGCTAAGGCTGTAGCTTTAGGCGAAGCTTTGACCGAAGAATATAAAGAATATCAGAAGCAGGTGGTTAAGAATGCCGCCGCTTTGGCTGAAGCTTTGTTGGCTGAAGGCTTTGATATTGTATCGGGCGGTACAGATAACCACTTAATGCTCTTAAAACTTGTTAAGGAAGGTATTACAGGTAAAGAATTAGAGCATAGACTCGACGAAGTTCACATTACCGCAAATAAAAATACCGTTCCTAATGATCCGCAAAGTCCTTTTGTTACAAGCGGTGTAAGACTTGGTACACCTGCAGTCACCACACGTGGATTCAAAGAGGCAGAAATGAAAAAAATTGCACATTGGATTCGTGAAGTTGTGGACGATTTTGAGGGTAATAAGGACAGAATTTCAAAAGAAGTTCAGGAGCTTTGCGCTCAATTCCCCATTTATTAAAGATCACTCGCCTTCCTTAAATTTTTAAGGAGGGCATTACCCATATTTATAAGGAGTCTCAAAATATGAAAGTAATGGTTGTAGGTGGCGGCGGACGTGAGCACGCCATTATAAAAAAACTAAAGGAAAACCCGAATATTACCGAGCTTTATGCGCTCCCCGGCAACGGCGGAATGGCAAATGATGCAACACTTGTTGATATTGGCGCTAAAGATATTGAGGCTCAGGTAGAATTCGCAAAGAAAAATAACATTGACTATGCGGTTGTAGCCCCCGATGACCCGTTGGTTTTAGGAGCTGTTGATGCCTTAACCGATGCAGGTGTTCCCTGCTTTGGACCTGAAAAGTCAGCGGCAATTATTGAGGGCAGTAAGGTTTTCTCGAAAAATCTTATGAAAAAATACAATATTCCCACTGCACAGTATGAAGTATTCAACAACAAAGAGGATGCTCTAAGCTACCTTGAAACCGCACCTATTCCTACCGTTATTAAGGCTGACGGATTGGCTTTAGGTAAGGGTGTAATTATTGCCGAAACAAGAGAAGACGCTAAAGCCGCAGTTATTTCTATGATGGAGGATAAGGTTTTTGGCGACAGCGGTAATAATATCGTAATCGAAGAATTCCTTACAGGACCCGAAGTATCTGTACTTTCCTTTACAGACGGTAAAACTGTTGTTCCTATGGTATCTTCAATGGATCATAAGCGTGCTTTAGACGGTGATAAGGGACTTAATACAGGTGGAATGGGAACCATTGCTCCTAATCCTTACTATACTGAAGCTATTGCAAAGGAATGTATGGAAACTATATTCCTTCCCACAATAAACGCAATGAATGCCGAAAACAGAAGCTTTAAGGGTTGTCTCTATTTCGGTCTTATGCTCACTACAAACGGACCTAAGGTTATAGAATACAACTGCCGTTTTGGTGACCCTGAAACACAGGTTGTTCTGCCTTTACTTGAAAGCGATTTGCTCACAATAATGCAGGCTTGCACTAACGGTACTCTAAAGGATACAGAGGTTAAATTCAGTAACGGTGCTGCGGCTTGCGTTGTAATGGCTTCAAGCGGTTATCCGCAAAAGTATGAGAGCGGATTCCCGCTTACAATTGATGAATCGGTGGCAGATAAGGTTTATGTTGCAGGCGCAAAATTGGACGGAGATGTTCTTAAAACCGCAGGCGGCAGAGTTTTGGGTGTAACCGATACTGCCGAAAACCTTGAAACTGCACTTAATAAAGCATACGAAAATGTTAAAAAGGTTAAATTCGATAACGCTTTTTACAGAAACGATATAGGCGCTAAAGCTATGAAGGCAATTAAAGGAGAATAAAAATGGTATACCGCATATATGTAGAAAAGAAAAAAGAGCTTGCAAACGAAGCTAAAGGCGTACTCGGAAATATTAACGGTCTTTTACAGATTGATTCTGTAAAAGATGTACGTGTAATTAACCGATATGATGTTGACAATATTGAAAAAGATCTGTTCGACTATGCAGTAGGTACTGTGTTTTCCGTGCCCCAGCTTGACAAAACATACTCTGAATTAGAAACTGACGGTGCTACTGTTTTTGCAGTAGAATTCTTACCCGGTCAGTTCGACCAGCGTGCTGATTCTGCCGCACAGTGTATTCAGATTATATCTCAGGGCGAGCGTCCGAGGGTTAAGACCGCAAAGGTTTATATGCTTTACGGTGATGTTTCTGAAAAAGAATTGACTGAAATTAAAAAATACGTTATTAACCCTGTTGAATCGAGAGAGGCTTCTCTTGAAAAGCCTGAAACACTCGAAACAAAGTACGATATTCCGACAACAGTTGATACTTTGGACGGATTTATTGATTTGGACCGCCAGGGTCTTGAAGGCTTTGTTAAGCAGTACGGTCTTGCAATGGATGCTGACGATATTGCTTTCTGTCAGGATTATTTTAAAAGTGAAAACCGCAATCCTAC
>JAZQHX010000117.1:0-3374 GCA_045540835.1 Acutalibacteraceae bacterium
ATAACGCATACAAAAATACAAAGACCTGCGGTGTAATTGAAGAGGATAAGGCATTCGGCACAAAGAGAATTGCAGAACCTATTGGTGTTATTGCAGCCGTAATACCTACAACCAACCCCACATCTACCGCAATATTCAAATGTTTGATAGCATTAAAGACCCGTAACGCAATAATAATCTCTCCTCACCCACGTGCTAAAAACAGCACCATTGCCGCCGCAAAGTTAGTACTTGAAGCCGCAGTTGCCGCAGGTGCTCCCGAAGGCATTATTGACTGGATTGACGTACCGAGCCTTGATATGACTAACCTTGTTATGAAAGAGGCCGATATTATCTTAGCTACGGGCGGACCCGGAATGGTTAAAGCCGCTTATTCGAGCGGTAAGCCTGCTTTAGGCGTAGGCGCAGGTAATACCCCTGCTATTATTGACGATTCTGCCGATATTTTACTGGCTGTAAACTCTATTATTCATTCTAAAACCTTTGATAACGGTATGATATGCGCTTCCGAGCAGTCGGTTATAGTAATGGAAAGCATTTATGAGGCTGTAAAGGCTGAATTTATGACACGTGGTTGCTATTTCTTAAATCCTGATGAGACCGAAAAGGTTAGAAAAACCATCATTATAAACGGTGCGCTTAATGCTAAAATCGTAGGTCAGAAGGCGCACAAGATTGCCGAGCTTGCAGGTGTAGAAGTACCCGAAAGCACCAAAATTCTTATAGGTGAAGTAGAAAGCGTTGAAATCACAGAGGAATTCGCACACGAAAAGCTAAGCCCCGTGCTTGCAATGTACAAGTCAAAGGACTTTTCCGATGCACTCGCAAAGGCTGAGCAGTTAGTAGCTGACGGCGGTTACGGTCATACTTCTTCGGTTTATCTTAACGAAGTAACCGAGCGTGAAAAGCTTGACGAATTTGCACAACGAATGAAAACCTGCCGTATACTTGTAAATACCCCATCTTCCCACGGCGGTATAGGCGACCTTTACAATTTCAAGCTTGCTCCGTCGCTTACTCTTGGTTGTGGCTCCTGGGGCGGTAACTCGGTGTCCGAGAATGTTGGTGTTAAACACCTACTCAATATTAAAACAGTAGCAGAAAGAAGGGAAAATATGCTTTGGTTCAGAGCGCCTGAAAAGGTTTATATAAAGAAAGGTTGCTTACCTGTTGCACTCGACGAGCTTCGTAGTGTAAGAAATGCTAAGCGTGCATTTATTGTAACCGATACCTTCCTTTATGAAAACGGATACACTAAACCCATTACCGACAAATTAGACGAAATGGGTATTGCTCACACAACCTTCTTTAATGTTCAGCCCGACCCGACACTCGGCAACGCTACCGAGGGTGCAAAGCAGATGACAGCCTTCAAGCCCGACACAATTATCGCTTTAGGCGGAGGCTCTGCTATGGATGCGGCTAAGATTATGTGGGTACTTTACGAGCACCCCGAAGCTGACTTTATGGATATGGCAATGCGCTTTATAGATATTCGTAAGCGTGTATACACCTTCCCGAAAATGGGCGAAAAGGCATACTTTATTGCCGTTCCTACTTCTGCCGGTACCGGTTCTGAGGTTACACCCTTTGCCGTTATTACAGACGAAAAAACGGGCGTTAAATATCCTCTTGCCGACTATGAATTACTGCCTAATATGGCAATTATTGATACCGATTTCCATATGTCTGCCCCCAAGGGACTTACCGCCGCATCGGGTATAGATGCTGTAACCCACGCAGTAGAAGCGTATGCCGCAATGCTTGCTACCGATTATACCGACGGTTTAGCTTTGCAGTCGCTTAAAAATATCTTTAAGTATCTCCCCCGTGCTTATGAGAACGGACAGACCGATATAGAAGCCAGAGAAAAAATGGCTAATGCCGCTACAATGGCAGGTATGGCTTTTGCTAACGCATTCTTAGGCGTTTGCCACTCTATGGCTCATAAATTAGGTGCTTTCCACCACCTGCCCCACGGTGTTGCTAATGCGCTTATGATTGAGGAGGTTCTCCGTTTCAATGCAAGCGAAGCACCTGCTAAAATGGGTACATTCTCACAGTATGACCACCCGCACACCCTCGCACGTTATGCTGAAATTGCAGACTACCTCAACCTCGGCGGCGAAACAAACGAAGAAAAGCTTGAAAACCTTATTAAGGCAATCAATGACCTAAAGGCTACCGTTGGAATTAAGGAAACCATTAAGGACTACGGCGTTGACGAAGCTGACTTCCTTGCCCGTCTTGACGATATGGTAGAGCAGGCATTTGACGACCAATGCACAGGCGCAAATCCCCGTTACCCCTTAATGAGCGAAATCAAGCAGATGTATCTTAATGCTTATTACGGCAAGCACGAAGAAATATAGGAGGGCTATAAGTATGAATTTAGACAATATAATTGCAAAAAGAATAGGCAAAACCGTTTACAGAGACGGTGACAAATGTATAAAGGTATTTGACGAAAACTATTCAAAAGCAGGAATATTAAACGAGGCTCTCAATCAGGCAAGAATTGAAGAAACAAACCTTAACATTCCTAAAATTCTTGAGATTACAAAGGTTAACGGCAAATGGGCTATAATTGAGGAATTTATTGAGGGTAAGTCATTAGCTGACCTTATGGCAGAAGACCCCGACAATTTTAATAAATATCTCGAGCAGTTTGTTGATGTACAGATGTTGATTCATTCCCAAAAAGCTCCCCTGCTTACAAAATTAAAGGACAAAATGAACCGCAAAATCAGCGACGCTGACCTTGATGCTACCACCCGTTACGAGCTTCACACCCGTCTTGAGGGTATGCCTAAGCACAACAAGGTTTGCCACGGCGATTTTGACCCTTCAAATGTTATTATCTCTCCAGACGGTACTCCTTATATAATAGACTGGGCGCACGCAACTCAGGGTAATGCCTCTGCTGATGTTGCAAGAACCTATCTGCTTTTCTGCTTGTCAGGCGAAGAAGACAAGGCAAAGAAGTATATGGAAATCTTCTGCAAAAAGAGCGATACCGCAAGACAGTATATCGAGAAGTGGCTCCCGATTGTTGCCGCATCACAGTCGGTAAAGGGCAATGCACACGAGCGTGAATTCCTGCTTTCTTGGGTTGATGTAGTAGATTACGAATAATATTCTATAACAAGAACTCCGCATTTTGTGGAGTTCTTATTTTTGATGATTCTAAAATATTTTTTTAATTCTAATCGGCTTTCCACATTGTAAGGCACAGTCAATCATTGATTTTGTTCCATTGCTATGCCCGTCCCAAAAGCAAATTACAAAATCAGCCTTTTCTGCCATTATCCAGTTTCGCCTTGGACCTGCACTTTTTCCATACCTTTTCCAATCAGCAGGATAATATTCTATTT